>CAIVKH010000383.1 GCA_903906425.1 uncultured bacterium | reverse complement strand
GGAGATGCCCGCGCCGACGCAGGCGTAGAGATTGGCGCCGGTGCTGCCGACAAGGCGCACGACGGAGGTCGAGGCGTTCTGTTCGTGGTCGGCGTGCAGGATGAGCAGGGCGTTGAGCGCCTTCACGAGCACGGGGTCGGCCTTGTAGTCGTTGACCGGCGACCAGAACATCATGTTGAGGAGATTTTCGCAGAAGGAAGCTTTGCTGTTCGGATAGACGAACGGCTCGTTGATGGATTTCTTGTACGAAAATGCCGCCATGGTGCGGAGCTTCGAGAGCAGGCGCGTCGAGGCGATGGCGCGTTCTTCTTCCTTGTCTTCCAGTTCGTGGTAGAAGCTGGAAAGCGACGTGACCATCGCGGAGGCGATGGCCATCGGGTGGGCGCGCTCCGGATAATTGCGGAAGAATGCAAGCATGTCTTCCGGCAGGAGGGAATTCTTGTTCAGCAAGTCGGCGTATTTTTTGCGCTCAGACTTGTTGGGGAGTTTGCCGTGAACGAGCAGGTGCGCGACCTCGACGAATTCGCAATTGGATGCGAGTTCATCAATCGGATAACCGCGATAGCGCAGGATGCCCTTTTCGCCGTCGAGAAATGTGATGGTACTTTCGCAGGAGCCCGTGTTGACATAGCCGGGATCGTAGGTGATCAGCCCGGTGTCTCCCCGAAGCTTGCGCGTGTCCACCGCGCGCTCGCCTTCGGTCCCCTCATAGACAGGGTACTCGTAGGTTTTGCTGTTGTACTCCAGCTTTGCTGTTCCGACCTTCCGATCTTCAATCATTGCCCGCTCTCCTTCAAAGCAGTGATTTTACGCCATGATCATGCTTTCGCAACTTTGTCCGCTTTGATGCAGCCGGTGCAGACGCGCATTGTTCGCGTTCCACCGTTCACACGGACCTTCACGCGCTGGATATTTGCCTTCACGCGGCGGCGATTGATTCCCGTCGTGTGTAGGCCGATTCCGCCGGACTTTTTCGGCAGACCGTGCCGGACAACAACATTGCCCACGCCCGGCTTCTTGCCGCAGACTTGACATACATTCATATTTTTCTCCCAAAAGAGGCGGTGAAACTAGGCAGCGGGCTGCATCAGTGCAAGCGGAAAACCGGCACATGCCGCTTCGCTTTTTTCTTTCGGCCCGTCGTCTGTTCAGTGTCCCGGTGCCTTTGCCGGTGCAGTCGCCTGCGGATTGGCAGGAGCCTCGGGCACGCTGGCAGGCGCAAGCGACTGCGCTCCGAGCGGCAGGTTTAGCTTGATGCCATATTTTTGCACGATGGCCGATGCTTCTGCATCTTTTTCGGCAAGCTGAACCAGATCGCTGTACAATCCGAAATAGTGATTTCGCGCGGCCATCACCTGCTGGCTTTGCATTCCGGCTTGCTGCATTTGTTGCATGAGCACTGTTTTGATTCTCAGCGCGTCATGCATGAAAGAGTAGAGGAGGATTCCAACGCTCAGCGCCAGCAAGTTGAATGGAATCAACAGGCGGCCTTTGCATGTGCAAGTGTTCGAGTTCATTTCGCCATTCATGGTTTGGCCTCCTGTTTAGCGGGTTTAATTGCCGGTTCGGATGGTGCGGCCACCGGCGGTGTCACAATCTGCGGCGCCGGCACGGCCGCCGCACTCGCGGGCGGAATCGTCAAGACAGGCGCGGGCGATGGTGTGCTCAGCGGTGGCGCGAGCATTGTATTGCCGGGTGGAATGGTCAGGGCAGGTGCGGCTGACGGTGTGCTCGCCGGCGGTGTCACGGTCATGGATTTCGGTGCGATCACCGGCGCACTAGCCGGCAGTGTGGCGGATTCGATCTTCGGCATGGTCGGAACACTCTGGATCGTGCCTAGCAGGCCCGGCGCAGCGACATTGGCTGCTGTCCCTGTAGCCGGCGAGTTTGGCGTTAGTGTGTAGCCATGCTTTGCCAGCAGCACCCGCACTTCTGTGTTCGATATCGCGATATTCCCCAGATCGGTCAGAACACTTCGGCTGATCCTCTCAGTACCGGAGACAGTTTGCGCTTCATTTTGAATAGACGCCGAGGTCTGCTGCAGATCTCCCTGCAACTTGGCATTGCTGCGACTGGTCGAGACGGCGACTATTGCCATCACCAGGCAGGACGCACTGAGCAGCAACGCGATTAGATACAGAATGGTTTTCATACGTTCACTTCCTTCTTATTCGAAATCATAAATCTTGATGTCATTCCACTTCCCTTTGTTCCTCATCACGAAAGCCAGATGGATCGGGTCCTCCTGATACGCGTCATGTCCCGCGCGATTTTCGAATGCAAGCGTCAACCCGTAACTGTACGTCCTGTCAATCACAGGCCTGTCCGTCCCCGCCGGCCGTCCCCAGAAACCGTGGCGCACCACCGGCACCTTCGTCAGCGATGCCAGCCCCGACTCGAATTCGCTGATCGCTGCCGGCGCCAAGTCCGTACGCAACCAAAAAAAGACACTGTGAACCATCATGCCTGAAACCCGCAAAAGGGCGCACTGTATATCGCACATCCGTTTCGCACGCAAGCGCGGCCTCCAAAAAATTCCAATCATTGGAAAATGGGCTCGCGCAAACTTCCAATGATTGGAAGCCGCGGTCAGTCCAGCTTGTAATCGCTGCGCCAGTCGGCCTTGTCCTGCCACGCCGGCTGCTCTTTCTTGCTGAGCAGAAAATCGCCGAGGACCAGGTAGTCCATTTCCGTGCGCATGAAACATCGGTATGCATCTTCCGGCGTACAGACAATCGGCTCGCCGCGGACGTTGAACGAAGTGTTGATGATGCAATACACGCCTGTCAGGTCGCCGAAGGCCTTGATCAAATCGTAATATTTTTTGTTGCGTGCCGCGTCAATCGTCTGGACGCGCGCGGAATAATCCACATGCGTGATTGCGGGCAGCGTCGAGCGCGCGACGTTCACGCGCTTGCGCAGATCGGGATCTTTCATCAGCCGTTTCTGCTCGTCGCTGAGATTCGTCCACAGATCTTTTCGCACTGGCGCGACCAGCAGCATGTACGGCGACTCGCGGTCGAGCTCGAAATAATCGCTCACGTGTTCCGTGCAACACGTCGGCGCGAACGGGCGGAACGACTCGCGATATTTGATCTTCAAATTCATCACCGACTGCATTTTTTCGGAACGCGGATCACCAACAATCGAACGGCCACCGAGCGCGCGCGGACCAAATTCCATGCGGCCTTGAACGAGTCCGACGACCTGCTCCTCCGCCATAATCTTCGCAATCGTCGGAGCCCACTCCGTCTCGGAAAGTTTTCGCGCCGGATAATTTTTCGCCTTCAAATATTCTTCGACTTCGCCGTCGTAGCTCGGGCCGAGATACGCGCCCTTCATTGCATCGTGAACGCCGTCGGCCTCGCGCGGCTTGTCGAAAACCGTGTGCCACACGCAGAGCGCCGCGCCGAGCGAACCGCCGGCATCGCCCGCGGCCGGCTGGATGAAAATATTTTCGAACGGCCCTTCGCGCAGCAAACGCCCGTTCGCGACGCAGTTCAGCGCGACGCCGCCAGCCATGCACAAATTTTTCTCGCCGGTGATTTCCTTCGCGTGCGCCGCCATCTTCATCACGATTTCTTCCGTGACGACCTGGATCGAGCGCGCGATGTCCATTTCGCGCTGCGTGATGTCCGATTCGGATTTTCGCGCCGGCCCGCCGAGAAGTTCCGCAAACTTTTCATTCGTCATCATCAGGCCGTCGAGGTAGCCGAAATAATCCATGTTCATCCGCAGCGAGCCGTCATCGCGGATGTCGAGCAACTTGTCGTAAATCAACTTCACGTATTTCGGCTCGCCGTAGGGCGCGAGGCCCATCAATTTGTATTCGCCGGAATTCACGCGGAAGCCGGTGAAAAAAGTGAACGCCGAATACAGCAGGCCAAGAGAGTGCGGGAAATGAAGGTCCTTCAGAATTTGCAGCTTGTTGCCGGTCCCGTGCCCGATCGCCGTCGTTGACCACTCGCCGACGCCGTCAATCGTCAGCACCGCCGCGCTCTTGAACGGCGACGGAAAAAATGCGCTGGCCGCGTGCGATTCGTGATGTTCCGGAAAATAAAAATTATCCGGGCCGCATTTCACGCCGCAGCTTTCGAGCGACTTCTCGATGTCCAATGGAATCCAAAGCTTTTCGCGAAGCCACAGCGGCAGCGCCATCATGAACGATTCAAGCCCTTTCGGCGCGACGCTGAAATATGTCTTCAGGATGCGCTCAAACTTCGCCAGCGGCTTGTCGTAAAACGCCACCGCGTCCAGATCGTTCGCGCCGACTTTCCCTTCGTCGAGGCAATAGCGGACCGCGTTGACCGGGAACCGCTCGTCGTGCTTCTTGCGCGAAAAACGCTCCTCCTGTGCCGCCGCGATAATCTCGCCGTCAATGACGAGCGCCGCCGCCGAGTCATGATAAAACGCGCTGATGCCGAGAATTTTCATCAGTGCTGTCTCTTGTATTGTGCGGTGGCGACGGGCTTGCGCTGAATCCAGTACGTGCCGAGCTTCGTCGGAAATTCCCGCGCCATCGGATCAATGCGGCGCGCGTTCAAAATCAAGTGCGCCGGCGCGAAGACGAGGAAATAAAACGGAACAAGGAACAGATAGGTCAGCCCCGTGCCGACCCATTTCACCAGCGTCACGCTGAAAAACTTATCAATCGCGCGGAACAGCGGCGGAACGAAAAGTCCGCCGATCAACACAACTGCCGCAAGTATTCCGACGATTGCCGGAGCGATGATGTGATGCCGCTTGAAAAACAAGAACGATCCGACGGCAATCATCACCGCGGCCTGAATGACGGCCTTCAACTTGATGTCCATGGGCTTTTTCGACGCCAGCTTCCCGCCGCCCGCCTTCCACGCCCACTTTGCCGCCTCAACAGAATTGATGTTCGGTTCGTTCATGAATACCTGCAAAAAAGTCGGGACACATTAGCCGTTCCCGTTGGCGAGTCAACGCGGGCATTTGCATTTGCGGTGAATGGCGGAGAGGGTGGGATTTGAACCCACGGTGAGCGTGAACCAACTCCTGATTTCAAGTCAGTATGGCAGACCCGTATTTATTGATGTATTGTGATGCAGGTTGCAATTTAGTTGCAATATCTCCCGCTTGCGCGTATGTTCCCAACCATGCAAAACAAAACCATTCAAACGCGGCGAACGCGGGCGCGTCGCGGTAAAACTGTTGTCGCTCGCGAAGCTGGTTTCTCGATTCGCACAAAGGGAAACGGCTTCATTGTTCAAATCCGGCGCGAGGGTTTGCGGGAAACGAAGACGTTTCCGACACTCGATGCCGCGAAGCTGTATTGCCAGCAGTTGGACACCACGCGGACAAACGAAGGCTTGTCCGCGTTCGCGCTCACACCCGCGCAACGCGACGATGCAAGGCGGGCGCTTGCGATGCTGGAAAGCCGCGCAAGTTTGGTTGCCGTCACGAAAGCATGGTTGCGGATGAATCCCGCGAACGGTGGAACCACGTTCGCCGATCTTGCGCCTATGCTTCTCGACAGTTTGGAAGCCGCAGGCCGCCGTGCGCGAACCATTGAACAAGTGCGCCAGTATTGCGCGCAATTCTCGCGCGACTTTGGGACGCGCGTGATTTCCACGATTGCGCGCGATGAAATTGAACAATGGCTTGCCGCAAGACATCCGGGCCGGTCTTTCAACGGTGTTCGCGCCATCCTGTCCGGTGCGTTTACATTCGCCGTTCGCCAGCGATATGCCGACGCAAACCAAGTTGCGGGAATCGCGGCGAAAAAGTTTGATCGTGAAGAGCCGCATTTCTGGCCCGTCGAAACCGTCGCCGCTGTCTTGCGTGCCGCCGCCGCGCTCGATGCGGAAAAAGCCGCTGCCCGCGCACAGGAAGCCGCCAAACGGTTTGAAGCTGGCAAGGCCGTGCTGCCATCCGTCGCACCGCTGTTGCCCGTTTTTGCCTTGTCCGCGTTCGCTGGATTGCGCCCGGCGGAAGCCGCGCGTCTCGACTGGCAGAACATCAATTTCGACGAAGCAATCATTCGCATTCCGGCGAATGTTTCCAAAGTGCGCCGCGCGCGACTTGTGCCGATGGAAAAGAACGTCGTTGCATGGTTGCAACCCTATCGAAAGACAGCCGGGCCGGTTGCGCCATCCGCAGACACGATCAAACGCGGGCGCGCCGAAATACTGGAAAAAGCCGGACTCCCCGCGCAATGGCCGCAAGACGTGTTGCGCCATTCGTTCGCAACGTACTGGATGGCCGCGCACTCGCACGAAGGCCAGCTTGCCGAAATGCTGGGGAATTCACCCGCGATAATTCAGCGCCACTACAAGGGACTGGCGACCGCCAAAGAGGGCGCGAAGTATTTCAAGATCGAACCGCCCGCAGAGGGCAACGTGATTCAACTACGGCAAGCCGTCGCGTGATTCGATGCCGCCGAAACTTCCAATCATTGGAAGCCGACGTGCCGGAACTTTCCAACGATTGGAAATCGGACACTCGCGGCGCGTGGGGGTGGGTGGGGCGCGGCGGGACCGGGGTGAAATGTCTTTCGAAGTGTCGCATAACTTCAAAATCCGGTTTTGAGCATTTCGCAGTTTGTGATACAAACAAGAACGTGAGCGCGGGGCAAAGGGGAAAACGGTTGTGGTTGCCACTGGAAACAAGCTGACACGCGATGAAATCATTTTCGTCGTCGCGCGCGTATGCGCGGCGGCGCTCGCGTTCTGGGCCTTGGGGGAAAATCCGCTTTCGTTCTATGCCTTTTTGCGGTGGGTTGTCTGCCTGACTTCGTGCTTCGGTTTCTATCTCGCGCTCAAGAAATCCGCTTCATTCCAGCCGTATCTTTTCGGAATCGCCGCAGTGCTGTGGAATCCAGTTTTTCGAATTCACCTGTCACGCGATCTGTGGCACGTCGCCGATTTAGTGCTCGGCGCGTCGTTCGCGATTTCCGTTGTGATGGATTTCGCGCGACGGGACAGGCAACCGGGATGATGCCGCCATGAATTTCTTCATTCTGAAAAACGAAAAGAAGCTTGGCCCGTTCACCCAGACGAACATTGAAGAAATGCTTTCGAGCGCGATGCTCACGCCGGAAGATTTCGTGTGGTACGACGGCTTGAAAGAGTGGGTTCAACTCAATTCGATTCTGACGGACAAAGAGGAATCGCAACCGGCAACGCCGCCGCCATCGCTTTCGAGCCAGGGCGCGGGAGCAGAGTCACAAGATATGTCGCAGGATCGCGAGGCTTACGCGCGAATTCTACGGGGCGTGACGGCTGCGCACTGGGCAAAAATGCCGCCGATGATCTCAATAGTGCCTTCGTCAACGGCAGAATCTTCGCCGCAACGAGGTTCTCCAGAAACGCGGGAGCAACACACGGCGCGGATGAAAAGATGGGGACAAGAAAACGAGGCGGCAAGGAAAGACGGCAAACTACTTCCAGCGCGCAATCGTCCGGTGACGCGCTCAATGACTCCTTCGACAGGGGCGGAGCCATCGCCGCCACAAGGTTCTCCCGAAACGCTGGAGCAATATGAGGCGAGGATGGCACGGTGGCGCGAGAGGGATGCACAGGCGTTAGAGGAAGGCAGACTTCTACCAATCCGTTCGCTTCCTCCGAATCGCTTTATGACTGCATCGTCAGCGGAAGAGACACAGCCGGGAGCGCCGTCGAGTGACACCGCAGGGGGAATTTCCGACAAGCCCGCGATAGATTCTACAAACACCGAATCGTCGGTAGTTCCCGCCGCTCGTGGTGCAACAATTCATGCGGCGAAAAAAGCATTATCTATCGTCGGAACTTTGGCGTTGTGGATTGCGATTTCCCTTGGTTTGGTTTTTCTAGTGGGAGTGTTTGTCAAAGGCGCGGCATGGGCTTCACTGAAAATCTTGCCGACTCTTACGGGTTTTGCTGCTGTCACAGGCGGAATTTTAATAGGGCCGGGTTTTCTCTTCGTAGTATCCAGAAAAACGAGGCCGTGGCTTGGAATGGCAATGTGGTTATGGAGCTATCTTGCGGGCCTCGCCCTTTGGATGTCGTCGTTGCTTGTGGTCTGGCAGTTGTGGGGCCTCGGCGCTGTCATCATCGGGCTTTTTCTTGCGGGAATTGGAGTGGTGCCTATTGCTTTTCTCGCCTGCTTGTTCAAAGCCGAATGGGGGGATCTGCTTTCACTTGCAATTTCACTCGTGTGCGTGATGGCCTCGCGTGGCTTCGGCACCTACTTGAGTGTGAAATCTGAAGAGTCCGTTCTTTGTCCTTCGTGTGGCTTGGAGTTGAATCGGGCAATGCGCAATTGTCCGAATTGCGGCGGAATCGTCGCATCGGAAAAGCCACCGAAGGGTTTGATTGCGGCGACGTGGATTCTCATGGCGTGTTGTTTCTTCATCCCGATTGCCGGCTGGCTCTGCTTTTTTCCGGGTCTCGCGACTTCAATCATGCTCATTCGATCTCGGAACAAGACCGGAAAAATAAATGGCATCATTGCCGTTGTTGTCATGCTCAGCGTCTTTGTCTTGTTGGGCCTCTACGGTTTTTTTCACGCAGACAGTTTTCTGCAAAGATAGCGCCAATGAACTAAAGTCGGGGGCCATGAACCTCGCACCACCAAACGCCATCGCGTTCGATCTGGAGTTGTTTTTCACAATAGATTGGTTCGCCGCTTTGCGGTTGCCGTCCAATCTGGTAGTCGCAAAAGCGTGTTGTGGGTTCTGGATGCGTGAATAATTCCTCGTCTGGTGTTTTCTTCCGTTCGCTTTTTGGCCGGACGCGACTCGTCTTCGCTTTTATTTTATCCGGGTCAATTGGTTGACGCCGCCCCACCGGGTTCACGTTGAGCATGGCGCTTGGGTCTATCTGCGCGCGATAAAGATCAAGCAGGATTGCAATAAGCCGGTCCCGCCAACCGGGGGTATTGAAGTTTTCGCTTTGTGTTTCCAAGCAGAACATCCGAAGAAATAGAAACGTCCCCATGAAGTGGTTTGCCCCCGTGTTCCTAAGCTTATCCCGCCGCCTGTTGAATCGCTGGATTTTCTTCGCGAAAGCTGCGCGGGAAAGTTTGAGCAATTTTGCAATCTTGCCGTATGCGACTCGCAGCTTGACAGGCTTCTGAATGTCCCGCGCCATGATCGCAACGCCGGAGTCGATGGCCCATGCTGAATTGAAATCAACAACAGCAATGCACCAAGATTTCTCTGTGCCACCGTCCGCGAGGAATTTCGCGCGTGCCCGCATGTAATTCTCAATTTCGCCTCTTCTATTCCTCAATTCCAAGGGGGCCGTTTTGAAATACAGCACGGCGGCTTGAAGCAATCGAATTTCGGCCGAAGTTGCGATGTGGAAAATTCCAGACCAGTCCGGGGGCGCAATGCCGCACTTTGGCAACAGTGAATTCATTTGGTCATCGCGTTGCGGGCCGGTGTCCGCAACCGGGAGGGCGAGAATGTCCGGGCCGGGAACGAAGCACATTCGCCAGAGGAAATTCAACTCCCGCGCCTTCACCGAATACTTCCGATTCTTTCCAGACCGCGCATAAAGTCTCACGCCGTGAGCGCGATTTTTGAAATCGGAAAGACGATCTGACAGGCGCGCGGCAACGTGATTTTCAACAATCGCGTTCCGTCGAGTGGTTCGAATTCCCGCCTCACGAAGCCAGCGGTGAATTGTCGGGCGACTGACGCCGAGCCGCTGGCAGTTCGCCGCCCACCCGTGGAGTTTGGTCAGTTGTGTCATTAGTTCCGAATTTGACCACAACACCAGTCATGCCAGCAAGCGCAATACCGCGCAAGTTGGCGCTAGGAACTAGAACAGATGAAAACAGCAGTGAATGAAGTTGAACCGGCGTTCTTGCGTCCCGCGCAAGCTGCGCATTTCTTGGGAGTGAGCCGCCGCCATGTTGCGAACCTCACGAGGCGCGGCGTGTTGCCTGTGTCGCGCGTCGGCAAGCGCCTGACCCTGTATGCGACGGCAGACTTGAAAGCCGCCATCGCACGTTTCCGCGTCGCCGCCATTGGAGAAAAATGAGGCCGCGCGATGAACACGAACAACGAAAAAGCCCCGTCGCCGGACAGCGAACGGGGCACGAACAACGCTGAGAACTTTGCACAACAAAGTTGCCCGCGTCAAGCCGATGAAACGGACGAAAATTTCCAGCGAGCTTTCGGCACCGTTGCCAACAGCATCAACGGATGCGGCGGCGCGCTTGATACGGCCAGCCTCATTCTTGCCGAAGCTGCGGAATATCCAGACGGCAAGCCGCCGCCTTCCGATGTCGTTTCATTGGCTGGCGCGATGCTGGTTGCCGTCCAATTCGCGGCGCTTCGCCTCGACTTACGCGAGCAAAACGAAATGAATTTGTTCGCGCTGCAAGCTCTTCCTGCCTGCATCGAAGAAGGCATCGTGCATTTGCGGGACAATCTCCGCGACGGTATGCGGGAAATCGTTTCGGCTGTCGATGGCATCGGTACTGAGGCAAGCGCGGATGCGCCGCCGTTCCCGACTGCCGCAAAGAAACCCGCGCCATCTCGATCAAAAAAACTCTCCCCAAAGGAACTGCTCGATGAAATCTGACAAGTCTGCCGAACGCGAATTGATCGAAGGATTGTTTGCGAAAAAGTTTTCACGCGAAGACGCCGTGCGATTCGTGCGCGAGAAAAACGGCGAAAAGAAATTGGAAGGCTACAAAATCGGAAAGTTGTTCGCAGAGATCGGCGAACTTTTCCCGTTGCTAATTTTCTACGACCGGCACCGCAAGGAATATCTGCGGCGGAACTCCAGAGGCGTCTGGCTGTCACTCACGGAAGGGCAAGCCCGGCGAAATCTGGTTGCCTTGGGCCTGTCACCGAAGCCGCCGGAAAATGATCCGCTTTCCGAAGTGGACCGGCGCTTGCTCGAAATTCGCGACCGCAGCCACGTCGATTTTTCCGGCGCGCTCGCCGGATGCGGCGAAGGCTTTCGCGAAATAGACTCGGCGCGAATTCTTGTGACAAGCGGCCCGGCGCTGATAACGCCCGCGCCCGGTGCCTGGCCGAATCTGAAACGCTTTCTTGAAACCTTGCTCGCCGATGATCCCGCGCAAATGCCGGTTGTTCTCGGCTGGCTGAAAACTTCCATCGAAGCGTTGCTGGCGTCCGCATTCCGCCCCGGTCAAGCCCTTGCCATCGCGGGGCCGCGCAATTGCGGGAAAAGTCTTTTTCAGAAATTGCTCACGGTGTTTTTTGGAAATCGGTTCGCGCGACCGTACTCGTTTATGGCGGGCAAAACCGATTTCAACAGCGACCTTTTCGGCGCTGAACATCTCGCCGTTGAAGACGATGTGCCCAGCGTCAGAATCGAAGACCGGCGAAATTTCGGCGCGAAGATCAAGGAAATCACGGCCAATGAAGGGCAACGTTTGCACGCGAAACACCGTGACGCGATTTTGCTTCCCGTCTTCTGGCGGTTGACGATTTCGGTGAACGATGAACCGGAAAATCTGATGATCCTTCCGCCGATGGATGAGAGCTTGCAGGACAAAATCATTTTGCTGCGGGCGTGCAAGGCACAACTGCCGTGTGAGACTGAAACCAGAGAGGGCCGCGAGCGATGCTGGCAAATTCTCACTTCTGAGCTTCCCGCCTGTCTCGCCTATCTTCTGGCGTGGAAGATCCCCGATGCGTTGCGCTCGCAACGGTACGGGGTGACACATTTTCATCACCCCGAAATTTTGCGGGCGCTGGCGGAACTCTCGCCGGAATCGAAGCTGGCTGAGTTGATCGACGCGGAACTTTTCAGCGCGCCCGTGTCGTTCCCGTGGAATGGCACCGCGGCAGAGTTGGAACGCAAGTTGTCCGCCTCGTCTCAAAGTGCTCACGACGCGCGCCGGCTGTTCACGTTCAACAATGCTTGCGGCCAGTATCTTTCACGCCTCGCGAACAAGTGCCCGGCGCGCTACGTCAAGCGGCACACGATGGCCGGAAATTCTTGGACAATTCACCCGCCGGAAGCCGCCCCGTCAGTGCCGGAATGAAGGGCATGAAGGGCTTTGGAGACATTCACAAAAACAGAATCACAAAAAGAGCAAGGCACAGAAGAGCAATCCGCCGAAACACCTTTCATCCCTTTCAGAAGATGAACCGACCACGAACGGAGAACAGTAAACATGCACCCCAATATGAGCCACTGGGCATTTTCGGACCTGCCCGATGAAGAGCGCCAGAAATTTCTGACCGCGCCGCAACTCGCCTTACTTTTGCAGCTACACGCGAAAACGGTTTGGAAGATGGCCCGCGCCGGAGAAATCCCCCGCGTCGCCATCGGGCGGCGCTCGATCCGTTTTTTTCTGCCTGATGTTGTCCGCGCGCTCACGTCCGGGAAAGCGTAACCGGCTGCCAACATCAAGTGTCCAAACTTGAGGATTCGTCATTTTGCCCGTTGCCTTGGATTCCCGCGCCGCGCCATGAATTCCCCTGTGATTGTTAAAACGTGACCGGGCACGGTCATTTTTTGGAAACGTCCAGATGTTGACATTTTGCCCGTTCACCCCGTCGCGCGCTGTTGTTCCCGTCTGTCTGTCTCACAAACTCTGCACTTTCCCTGCGCGGGAACTTTCGTTCACATTTGCACGCCGGGCCGGGCACGAATCCCGACGAAGTGCGGGCGCGACTCGCGAAGCGGTGCCCACGAAACCCGCCGCCGCCGTCGCGACGTTGCCCGCCATCGCATTTTCTCGCCCCGGTCTTTGTGATGCAGCGCCCGCCAACATCGGGCCGAAATTTCGCCGCGTAGCGGTTGCAACGGTTGCAAAAAAAAATCAGGGCCGGGAAAGTTGGTTGCAATGAGGTTGCAATATTTGTGCTTAAACGTGCCTTAACGTGCCCAAAACCAGAAAACGGCAATTTCAGAAAACAGCGACGAAAACATTGATTTAAGGCCGTATTTCATTGGTTTTTATGGCGGAGAGGGTGGGATTTGAACCCACGGTTGACGTTAGCCAACTCCTGATTTCAAGTCAGGTGCGATAGACCACTCCGCCACCTCTCCGAATTGCGCGCCGAATGTTGCCTTGTGTTTTCGCACGGTCAAGCCGTGAGAAGATAAAGTATTCGTCAGGCGGCGAGAATCCAGACTCACGCAGATTTCCCGGCGGGTCTTGCCACTCATCGTTGCCGGAACATTTTCGCGTCATTTTTTTCGAACTGGAGTCGCGAGTCGAATCTGACATCGGCCAACGGCGCGGCGGGACTGTCACTTGGAAGAGTCGTGAAAAGGCCTTGCAACGTGGGGCCCGTGGCGGCGGGTGGGGGCGGCGAATTTTCTCTCCGCAGGATTTCCTCCCATCGCCCCTGAGATCCGGGCAGCGGGTTGCTCAGAGGCGGGAAATCGAAGTATTCATCCGGAGGTTTTCCTTCACCGAGACCGCATGCCGTGAGGAAGGACAGATCGCCAGCCAGGGCAACGGGGATCATCGGAACGGCCCAGAAGCGACGATGCTTGGCCAGCGGATAGATGTACCACGTGTGACCATTCTCGCTTGTCTCGCTTTGGTGCGCAGGCGTCGGAACACGAAGCATGGCGTTCTCCGTCAGGATGAGTCCCTTGCCGGGGCCGGGATGGAAAAGCTCGAAATATTTCAGCCGGAAATGATCGTTGGTCTGGATTCTGCACTCCACTGACAGTTCACGGAAACCATGCTCCGGCCCGGATACAGGCCATCCCGGTGTGATCAGCGAGCGGCTGAGCAGAACCGGTTGATTCCCTGCTTTGCCAGCCGGTGCGGCGAAATCCAGCGGACGGTAGCGAAGGGTAAATCCACTGTTCGTCATCACCGGTCCGAACACGCCGCGCACGCACACGCAAAGTTCGTTCGTGCCGGCCCACGCCTTTTCCACCGCGTCAATATGGTCAGCGTAAACCTCGCCAACCGCAAAATGCACGGCGCGTGTGGTGCAACCGCAGACGGAACAGAGCGCGAACGCCAGTGGAATATATGACCGGATGATCCGTCTTCGTGTTTCGCAGATGCCCGTTGCATTTTTCATGTCATCTTCCTCCCCGCGCTGACGAAAGAAAACGGGAGCCGCGCCGAAGGTTACGCCGCCTGCCCAAGAGAATTATGGACGTGCCGGCGCGCGGCCGGTAGAAGTTCCAATCATTGGAAATTTGCGGCATCGTCTTTTCCAATGATTGGAAGTTGTGAAGGACCCTCGAAACAGTTTTCTGGCGGCGTTCGCGATGACGGGCGAGGAGAAGAAAATGCTCGCGCTGATCGTATTCGTGGCGCTTGTCGGCCTTGCGGCGCGGTATTTTTATCTGCGCGGGCAAAAGCCGGAGCCGTACGTGCCGGCGAACCTGCCGGCGAATTCCGCGCCGCTGCATCGCGCGCCTGTTGAGGAATGATGAGTGGTGTGCTATAGAAGCGTCAGATGAAAAAAGTTGTTTTCCAGGAAGCCGTCGAGCAGATCGTGAAAAGCGACAAGCGCTATGATGAACATGCGTATTCCTTCCTTCGCGAGGCGCTCGATTTTTCAATCAAACTTCTCAACAAGCCGCCGCAGGGGCCGGGCCGTCACGTCAGCGGCCAGGAACTGCTCGAAGGCATCCGGCAGTTCGCCCTGCAGGAATACGGGCCGATGGCGAAGACGGTTCTGTCCACGTGGGGGATCAGCCGGTGCGAGGATTTCGGCGAGCTTGTCTTCAATCTTGTCGAGGCCGGCGTGCTCGGCAAAACCGAGGCGGACCGGAAGGAAGATTTCGGCGGCGGCTACGATTTCGACGCCGCGTTCCGACGGCCGTTCCGCGCGCGCGGGACGCTTGAAAAACCGCGCACGCCTGCGCCGGGAAAAATAGCGGGCACCGGGGCGAATTGACCTTCAGCCCAACAAAGGGAGAACCCGCATGACACCGGATTCCGCGGTCCGTTCCGCGATATTCGCTGCAATTCTGGGAGCGATCAACATGACTACATCCGCCGTCTCGCCGCTCGAAACGCTGAAAAAATCAAACGCCTCGTTGGAGCGTTTCGTTCTCGACAACGGACTCGTCTGCCTCGTGAAGGAAGACCACAGCGCGCCGGTCTGCGCGGTGCAGATGTGGGTCGGCACCGGCTCGATTCACGAGCAGGAATTTCTCGGCGCGGGACTCTCGCACTATCTCGAACACATGCTTTTCAAAGGCACGACGAACCGCGCCGTCGGCCGGGTCACGAAGGAAATTGACGAAGCCGGCGGCTCGGTCAACGCCTACACGTCCTACGATCGCACCGTCTTCTTTTGCAATCTGCCGTCGAAGAACTGGCGCGTCGGCGTGGACGTTTTGAGCGATTGCGTGATGAATGCGTCGCTGCCCGAGGCCGAATGGAAACGCGAGCAGGACGTGATCGTCCGCGAAATGGCGATGGGCCTCGACGATCCGAATCGCGTGATGCACATGCTGATGTTCTCGACCGCATTTCGCGAACATCCGTACCGGCATCCCGTCATTGGCTACGAAGAAGTATTCCGCACGATGTCGCGCGATGATCTCGCGAATTACATGCACCGCCGCTACACGCCGGACAACATGATCGCGGTCGTTGTCGGCGATGTCGCCGCCGCCGATGTCGAGACGATGCTTCGGAAAACGTTCGCCGGCTTCAAGCGGAAGGCGTCGGCCCCGGTCGTCCTGCCGCACGAGCCGGATCAGGTCGCGCCGCGCGTCGCACGAAAAACCGGATCGTACAACGTCGCACGGCTCGGCTACGCGTTTCACACCGTGCCGCTGAATCATCCCGATTCGCCCGCGCTGGATTTGCTTTCGGCGATCACCGGCCACGGCCGCAGCGCGCGGCTGTATCACGAGATCAAGGAGACGAAGCAGCTCGCGCACGAAATTGACGCGTGGAGTTTCAGCGGCAAGGAGGCCGGACTCTTCGGCGTCACGGCAACGTATGACGCGGACAAGGAAGCCGCGCTGACCGCCGCGATTGACGCGCAGATCGCCTCGTGGTGCGATGGAAATTTCACGAAAGAGGAAATTGAAAAGGCGCGCCGGCAGATTTTGGTGAACGAACTCGGCGGACTTCAGACGATGATCGGGCAGGCCAGCAGCTACGGCTCCGGCGAATTCTACACCGGCAATCCGCGGCACGCGGAATTTTATCTCGAACAAATCCAGGCCGTGACGCCCGAGAAACTCCGCGAAGTTGCGCGGCACTACCTCACGGTTCAAAACCGCTCGCAGATTTTCCTCTCGCCCGAAACGTCGAACGTGACGCAGGCGGTCTCGGCCGCACCAACCGCGGGCGGCGGTGTCGTGAAGAAGACCTTGTCGAACGGAATCCGGCTGCTGGTCCGCGAGGATCACCGCCTGCCGTTCGTAAATTTCTCCGCGGTCATCAGCGGCGGCCTGCTCAGCGAAAACGAAAACAACAACGGCATCACACAGCTCACCGCCGAATTGCTCACGCGCGGCACGGCGAAACACAGCGCGGAAGAAATCGCGATAAAAGTCGAAACGCTCGGCGCGTCGCTCGGTTCGTTTGCGGGAAGAAATTCCTTCGGCCTGAACGGCCACTGCCTCACCGAAAATCTCGACGAAGTCTTCGGCCTGTTTTCCGAATGCCTGCTGAAGCCGTCGTTCCCCGCCGACGAATTCGAAAAGCAGCGCACGGTTCAAATTGCCTCGATCAAGGAGCAGCACGAAAAGCCGATGTTCATTGCACAGCAGGCGCTGCGGCAGACGCTCTTTCCCGATCATCCGTATCGCTGGGATCCGAACGGCAGCGAGGTGTCGCTGCAAAAAATTTCACGCGATGACAGCGCGGCGCACTTCGCGCGGCTGGCGAAGGCCGGCAACGTCGTGCTCTCCATTTTTGGCGACGTGACCGCGGACCGCGCCGCGGCGCTCGCGGAGAAACTGTTCGCCTCGCTGCCGGCCGGAAACGGCGCGGCGCTGGCGAATCGCGCGCCGCAGTTTGCCTTGCCCGCGCGCGTCGAACGCCGGCAGCCGAAGCAGCAGGCCATCGTGCTGATCGGATTTCCCGGCCTCGACCTCAAGGACCCGCGCAACGATGCGCTGGCGGTCATGCAGCGCGCCATGAGCGGCCTGTCCTCGGACATGATGATCGAAATCCGCGACAAGCGCGGCCTGGCCTATTACGGCGGCGCGCAAGCCATGAGCGGCCTGCAAACCGGGATGCTCGTCCTGTATTGCGGCACCCGCCCCGACGTCGTGCCGGAAGTCGAGCAACTCATGCGCGAACAGATGCAGCGCGTCACCACCCACGGATTGCGCGACGAGGAATGGCAGCGCGCGCGCGAACAGTTGATCGCCGAACAGGCCATGGACTTGCAGGACAACGGCGGCCTCGCGCAATCCTGCGCCATCAACGAACTGCTCGGCCTCGGCTTCCAATACGAATTCGAGCGCCCCGCGCGGCTCGCCGCGCTGACCCCGGCGCAAATCCGCGACGTCGCCGCATCGCTGATGCAGACCAACCGCGAGGCGGTCACGATCGTCCTGCCGGACGCGAAGAAGTGAAGCGCGGACCCACGACCGAACACAGAGCACAGCAGACGGAATTAGAAAGCGGAGGAAGACATGAGTGACATGGAAAATTTTACGCCCGAAGAAATGCAGAAGGCGTTGTTCTCGCACCTGGTGATGTCGCTGGCCTCGTCGGCCATGCAGCACCTGGGCAAGCTGGTCAACCCGATGACCAACACGACCGAGACGAACATCGAGGCGGCGCAATCCACCATTGACGTCATCGAGATGCTCGAGGCCAAGACCAAGGGCAACCTGGACGACGAAGAGGCGCGCTTCCTCTCGCAGACGCTGACGGCGCTGCGGATGAACTATGTCGAGACCACGACCGCCCCGGCCCCCGCCCCCGCCCCCGAGCCGCCCAAGCCCGGCACCCCCCCCGCCGAACCGCCCCCCGAGGACAAGAAACGGTTCACGAAGAAATACGACGGACCCCCGCGCCCGTTCCAATCATTGGAACTGTGCGCCGCGGAGTTCTCCAATCATTGGTAAGCCGCGCCCCCGGCCCGCCGCCCCGCCGTGCGGCGTCCACCCTGCGGGGTGCCTGTGCGGGAGCCCCCGCGAGGCGCGGCCGCGGCGGCCGCTTGACACCGCCCCGCCCCTCAAGTTATACGACCCCCCAATCCGAATTCTGACAGGGGGCCTTCGGAGGATCGCAAAAGAAAAACGCGGCGCGGACCGGGGGGTTCGCCGCCGCAGGGGATGGATGCCAGTTGAAAGGCATGTGGTGAGAGCGATTGGAACATGGCTTATGATGGGAGCCGCCCGGCGGGAAGGCGCGCCGGCATGGAATCCCTGTTGCCCAGCCCCAAAATCCACGAACCCAATTCAACTCCCCGCGCCCCCTTCGCTCCGTCCGCAGCGCCCGCATCCTCTCGCACGTCCGCACGCCCCGCCATCCCCTCGCCTCAACCGGCTGTCGAATCTTCCCCCGTCACTCCCGGCGCCCGGACATCTGCTGCCGGAGGTCGGACTCCGGCTGGCAAGGCGCGGAGAGCTGCTAGCAATTCGCGAACGTCAGCTAGCAAGGCGCGGAGAGCTGCTAGCAAGTCGCGGATGGCAGCTAGCAAGGCGCGGAGTCCAGCTAGCAGATCGCGAACGTCAGCTAGCACGGAGCGGAGGCCAGCTAGCAAATCGCGGATGGCAGCTAGCACGGAGCGGAGGCCAGCTAGCAAGGCGCGGAGAGCTGCTAGCAAATCGCGAATGCCAGCTAGCAAGGCGCGGAGAGCTGCTAGCAAGTCGCAAATGCCAGCTAGCAAGGCGCGGATGGCTGATAAAGTCTCGCGACTGCCTGCGAAGCATTGTATTACGCAAGAATTGCAACCCGGAGACTCAACTCCGGTCCAAAGACTTTCAAAAGACCGGGGCGCATGGTGCGCCACGGATCAGGAGACAGGAAAATGACCAGACGCTGGGATGACGGCAAACCATTTTGGGACACCCCTTCCGTCGTCTGGGACGAAAAAGTGGAGATACCTATGAGCACAGCAAATTCAGAACGTCGCGACTACAACTTCGCCGATTCTATCCTATATAGTGAGTCAGGCCTGATGATCGCCGCCTGTACCACCTATCCGGCGGTCGCCGCCCGCCTCAAGACCGATTATCTCACCCAAACAACCACCCTGCTTCAGAACGCGCGCACCGCCACCAACGGCTCCGGCAATAATGCCGCAGAAAAGAGCGGGCTGACCATCGCCCAGAATGCGGCCCTCGATGAAGTCATATCTCTCTCCGGCCTCGCCCGCACTTCCGCCAGCAAATCGCCCCAACTGCGCGCCAACACGACCCTGCTGCGCGAACAATTCTGCGTCGGCGACAAGCGCAACGACCTGCCCGGCATCACCGACCGCGCCCTGAAAATCCACGCCGGCTGCGTGGACGCCGACAACGTTGCCGCCCTCGAAGAACAGGGCTGGAAAGCCGCCGACAGCACCGCCCTGCAAGCCGCCATCCTCGCCCTCACCGGTGCCGACACCATTCAGGAGGCGCGCAAAGGCGTCAACAAAGGCGGCACCGCCAGCCTCATCCAGATCAACAACGAACTCTACCAGCGCACCCTCGCCATCCAGAACGCCTCGAAGATCGAATACCGCCTCGACGCCCCCGCCAACATCGCCCCGCGAGAGGCCTTCCGGTGGAATCAGTTTCCGCCCGCGGAAAACCGCGACCTGCCCAACATCCCGCACAAACTCACCGTCAAGCCCCTTGCCGCCGGAAGCCTTCAGATCTACATCAACTATAACATCGCCGAGCGCGCCACCGACTATGTCATAACTTCCAAAAACAAGGCCACCGGCCAAGTCATCCGCACCGACATCACCACCGACAACAAACTCACCATCACCTATACCGGCATCGCCCCCGGCACGGAGATCGAGATCACCATGACCGCCCGCAACGAGACCGGCGAAAGCAAACCCACCCGCCCCGTCACCGCCAAGGTGCCATGATGCGGCGCGCCACTCGGCAATCTGAAATCTCGAATCCGAAATTTCAGGTTGCCGGTGCGCAGCGGAACGAATTAGACAAAAAGAAGACAAACACTTGTTCGTACCGGAAGAAGCCGAGGCCGGGGTCAGGCATGAAGTTAACAGTTAATGAAGGAGCAAGCCGCCGGAGGTTATGCGAGGCCAGCTTTCGGCCTTTCCAATGATTGGAGTTATGCTTATTTCTTTTCTCCAACTATTGGAACTTGTCGGCCTCGCAAAAAGTGC
>CAIVKH010000382.1 GCA_903906425.1 uncultured bacterium | reverse complement strand
GTTTTCGCGTGCCGTTTCCGGTGGCTCGCGCCACCGGCTACCATCCATCGGCCCGCCGGGCCTTGTAGCCGGGATCGCCGATCCCGGCAGGACGGCCGAAGCCAGCTACAACGGCGAAGTCCAGCATTACGCTACTCCGAATTTCCGCTCGAGCGATTCCATCTCCTCGTGATGCGCCTTCATCACGTCGTCCGGCGTTGTCAATTTGCAGATCAATGCAAACTCTATGTTTGTTTCGCCGGCGTCCAAACGTTTGAGCACATCTGTAAGACCGTTGGCTAATTTGTCTGAATATTCTTCCAATTCTCGAATCGCATTGTTTGCCATAGAGGAAGTCAAAGAGACTAATCGTGCGAACGTTGGTGGAACCACGATGCGTTTGAATTCGACTCCCCATTTGAGAAGTGCCAGATATACGTCCCCAATGCGGTGGGCTGCATATATGATACGCTCAGAGTCGCCGGGCTGCCCAGGCGGACCGAAACCAACAGGCAAAACCTCGTTAAAGAGGGTGCCGAGTGAGTCACCCATGCGGCGAGCATCTTGCATCTTCGACGCGAGAAGCCTCATAATTTCAGCAGGAGCCTCGCAAACGATAGATTCTCCAGTGGACACTCCGAATTCGGCGTCCCACTTTTGACGTTTACCAGATTTGATGGCATCACAAAGCAGACGCGAAAACAGCCGATACTCCCATGCTTTCGGGCGCTCAATTGCAAGTCGCAAGGCTTCGCCGCGAAGTGCAAGAACTGATTCTGGATGTTGCGATTCAATCATTCGCCGTCTGATCGACAGAGACGCGGCGAATAGTTGTGCCCATTGGTGCTTTAGCGCTGATAGAATATCCTCGGCCCCCTCAAAGCCAAAGACCCAGTGATCGGACTTGTCGTGAAGCGATTCGACGAATTCAAAGAGTTTGGGAGAATCGCAGACGTCAGAGAAGTTAGCAGTCCTGTTTTTCTTCCAGACAGGAAGCATGTGGAGAATATCTTTACGAACGAAGATGTATCGCGGGATACCCTTCAGTCGCGCCTCCGTATCTTCCATGTTTGTTATCGATTTTCCATTGTCTCCGACATTGCCATAGCGACCTCCAACGATCAGCACGAAGAGATTTGCATGATCCCGGACAGCGGCTAGGCAATTTTGAATATTCGACGCATCGGGATCGACAGGAAATCTGTCATGCTCAGACATAACGGGCGTGTATCCCATCGACGTTATGAAAGCGTGAAGGTCATCTCGAACCTGAGCCAAGTCATAGCAAGTGGAACTGACAAACACCGAAATCTGTTTTTCAGAAGCATTCATGGCGATATTCCTCACGCCAGCTTGTGGGCGATTTGTTCGTCGATGATTTCTTTCACGGTCAGCGGGATTATGACGGCGTGGTCGGCTTTGAAAGCACACTTCCAATGGTTGGAAATCCGATTCATGTCATTTTCCAATCATTGGAAATCACCGGCCCAAACCTTTTCCGATGACCGCGTCCGCCATTTTGCCTCGATGGTGTCGGCGGACAAGTCGGCACCGCAGACCCATTCAAGGAAGTAGCCGCGGTTGGAGACTTTCATGAATTCGCTGATGTCGCGCAGCGGTGCGAAGGCTTCGTCCGTGAGATAGGGCGTGATGTCGAATGTGCCCGTGCGTCCGTCGTTCGCGACGACGGCGAGCGTCCAGTCCGGCTGGGGATGAATTTCTGCGATAGTCATTGGTCGAGTCCTTTGATGTTGAACGGATTTTTGCCGTTCACGGCGAGTTCCCAATCCGCAAGCAGCTCGTCGCGGTGGATCTCCATCCATGCGACGACGAGCTTGTGTTTGCCGGGAGGAAGCTGGCCGGCAAGTACGCTGCCATCGGGAATCGAATAGATGGCGACGGCACCCTGATAATCGGCGTGGATGTGAGGCACGTGATGTTTTTCCGCGTCGCGAAAAAACATCCGAACGAGAATTCCATAGAACATCGAGATGGTCGGCATCGTTTAATTCCTGTTCACAGTTCACACATGCTTTGGTTTGCGGCTCACGGTCATTCTTCACGCAGCGGCGAGCGAGCGAGCGGCGAAGGCCGGGGAATGGCTCTGGATTTTGCGCATGGCTTCGCGGTCGAATACTTTTTCGCCGCAGGCGGGGCATTCGTGGAATTCGAGGGCGGGGACAACGTAAGTTTCGCCTTTGAAGTTTCCGGCGTAGTCGCGGCGGACTTTTTTGATCTTGTCGCTGCCGCAGGTTGGACAGGTGGTGATTTTCATTTTTTCGTCCAGATTCAAAAACTAAACGCAGGCTACGTCGGTCAGATGCAAAGTCAATGCGGCATCACTGCAATCACACGCGTCGGGGAGTTTCTTGAGCTGTTCGAGGTTGTCGCCGCAATAAATGACGCGGGTGTCGAGAAGCGATGAGGGTTTGTTTGCCATGGGCGCGGAGAATAGCAGCATTCGCGCGCCACGCAATTCCGGTTTGCGCCGCCGGCAGGCGGCCCGTTCCACAGGCTTGCCAATTTGGGCCGGTTGTCCTAACAAATCGTCGTTCAAGCGAACTGGAGGAGACACTATGACTGACAACCCATCCGAGGCCGTGAAGCGCGAAAAAGCCGACGAGATCGAGGCCGCGCTCCGCAACGAATACGCCCCCGTCCTGCTGCCGCCGCCCACCGGCGACACCTATCGCATCGCCAACTATGCCGACGGCATGGTCGGCGCATCGCCAGAATGCAAAATCCTCAAGCCCCACTGGGACTCCGGCCTAAAATGGCCCGACCCCAATAACCGCCAACCCGGCGACTGGCGCTGGGGCCCCGGCGTCTCCGGCGGCGTTCCATGGGACGGCACCTTCCATCGCGACTTATCCCGTTACTCCGCCAGCGGCGACTTATTCTGGTCCTCCTATCTCAAACCCGGCACCGCCCCCGGCATGAAAGCCGGCTACTGGATCAACATCGGCTCCGGCTGGTCGCACTTACACAACGACAATC
>CAIVKH010000381.1 GCA_903906425.1 uncultured bacterium | reverse complement strand
TCATGCCGCCGCACTCCAGAACCGTCGGCACGGCGACGGAGCGCCGTGGGTACGGCGTGCGCGATCCGGTGGCTTGCGCCACCGGCTAATTTCCATCGGCCCGTCCGGGCCTTCACGTCGTGTTGCGACGGCTGACCGGATCATGCGTCGCTCTGCGATGCCCGGCGGCGGGGATGTAACCCCGCCCTCCATGCGAACGTGCTTCCATTGGAAATTCTGCGATTGTGATCAGCGCAGAAAAGAGATATCAAGGTGCCTGTCACGAAGGGTTGGCTTAATTCGGAGGAACGTTCATGAAGAAGTTTGTTTGCGCCCTGATGCTCGGGGTTCTTGCTTCCGCAGGTTTGTGCCGGGCCGGTAATCTGCGCGACGGGTTGATTCTCTATTACAATTTCAGTCTGGCGCTTGGCGCGGTCGTGCCGGACATGAGCGGGCACAGGCATCCCGGCGCGATGCAGAATGGCGCGAAGACGGTGCCGGGCGGCGTGTGCGGGCGCGCGGCGCAGTTCGATGGCGTCAACGACATCGTGGCCGCGGGCAACCTGGGCTATCAGCCGAAGGGGACAATCTCCTTCTGGATGAATGCCGATTCGCTGGATGGCCACCGTGCGGCGCTTTCAACCTATCCGATCTGGGACCAGGATTTGCGTTTCGAGGGCGATGCCACCGGAGCTTTCGCGGTGGGCTTGGGTCCGATTCTTGGCGGGCGGCTGCTCATGTCGGACATGAAGCCGCACACGTGGTATCAGGTGACGTTTGCATGGACGACGAACTCCTTCACCGGCTGGCTCAACGGGCAGAAGGTTTTCACCGGCACGCATGACAACCAGCTGTTCCTCAACTTCTCCAGCGTGACCGTCGGCAATGGGTATTCGACCGAGCCGGAGCGCTACTGGATGGGCCTGATTGACGAGGTGCGCATCTACAATCGCGTCTTGAGCGATGCCGAGGTTTCTTCGCTGTACACCGCGCGGCCCTGAGCGCCGCCGGGTGTGCCCGCGCCCTGCCGGGTCGGCGTGAGGGCGCGCGGTCTCCAGAAGTTCCAATGATTGGAATTTTGCGCGGCCGCAATTTCCAATCATTGGAGGCCATCGCCACCGGGGAAGCTTCGGGCGGGAGGTTTCGCAGATGACATCGGGCGGGAAATCATCTATCAGCGACGGACGATGTCGTGCGCCGGCGGCGCGCGGCACGAGACGGAGGAATCAACATGAACAGAATTTTGTTTGCGGGGCTGATGTGGCTGGGCGTCTGCTGGGCCGCGGCGCGGGCGGCGGAGCCGGCGGCCATCAAGCACCGCTTCCTGGCCATCGATGAGTCGCGCGGCCAGACGCTGCTGGTGGACGAGAATGATCCGTCGAAGAACTGGGCGTTCACGACGCCGAACAAGTGCCGCGATTATCAGCTCATCGGCAACCAGCAGCTCCTGCTCAACGCGGGCGACGGCTATCTGATTTACAACCTCGAGACGCGGAAGCTGGTGAAGGAGCTGCACGATCCGCGGTTCGCGGGCGCGGCGTCGGTGCGACGGCTCGCGAACGGGCATACGATCATCGGCTGCAACCAGGGCGGCATCACCTTTCATGAGCTGCGCGCGGACGATGTGGTTGTGCGCACGGCGAAATTTCCGGGGCTGAATACGCTGCGGCTGGCGCGCGTGTCGGAGAAGGGAACGCTGCTGTTCGGATGCAATACGACGTTCTTCGCGGAGGCGGACCTCGACGGCAAGCTGCTGCAAAAGATCGAGATTCCCGGCGCGAAACACGTTTATCAGGTGCTGCGCAAACCGGACGAGCACTGGCTGGTGAGCACCGGCTACGGGCACACGTTCGCCGAGCTCGATCCGGCGGGAAAAGAAGTGCGGCGGTTCGGCGGCAGTCCGTCGCCCGCGGGCGCGAACTTCTTTTTCTTCTCCGGATTCCAGGTGCTGAAGAATGGACATACGGTCGTCTGCAACTGGACCGGCCACGGACGCGATGACAGCGCCAAGGGGATTCAATTGGCGGAGTTTGATCCCGAGGGGAAAATGGTCTGGAGCTGGCACGACGCCGCGGCCGCCGGCACGATTCACGGCATCATCATTCTCGATGATCTGGACACCGCCGTTCTCAACGATGACATCAGCGGCATACTCGGCCCGGTGAAATGAGGGAGAGGCATGCCGATGAATTCGGAAAGTGATCCGGCGGCGGAGATGGCGCGGCTGCGCGCCCACTGCGATATCATGGCGGAGGAGTTCGTCCGCGTTTGCATCGAGGAGCAGGAGCTGCTGCACATCGTGAAGCCGAATCTGCTGCGGATGCAGGCGATCACCACCGGAGCGTGGGAACTGCGGCGGCTGGAGGCCAGCGTGAAGGTGAAACGGCTGCGGCGGAAAATCGTCATGATCCAGTCGCACCTGCAGGCGGGCGGGACGATCCAGCCCGACGAGATTGAACGGCAGGTTGCGGCGGAATTCGCGGAATGGGAACAGCGAATCCGTACGCTGGACGCGGAGGTGGCGGCGGCGCGGCACACGCTGGGCAATCTCATGAACGACGACGACGAGGCCGAGTTCAAGAACCTGCATCGCGAGCTGGTGACGAAGTTTCATCCTGATCTGGCGGCCGCCGCCGGGCCGGATGCGCGGGCGGTTTGGGACCGCCTGCAGGATGCCTATGGCCGCCACGACCTGCGCGAGCTGCGGGCGTTGAACCTGTTCTCACGATCGGTGGCGCTGCCGGCGAAACGCCTCGGGACGCCCGGGCTGCTCGCGGCGGAACAGGAACGCCTGGCCGGGCTCGTGGGAGAATATCTGCGGAGGCTTGTGGAGATCCGGAATCATCCGCCGTTCACGCTTGAGAAGCTGCTGGCCGACAATTCGTGGGTCGAGCAGCGCCGCGATGAAATCAGCGCGGAGGCGGCGCTGCTGTCGGCGGAGGCCGCGGGGCTGGAGATTGAGCTCATGAAACTGCTTCCGGCCATCAGCAAGGTCCGGCAGTTCGGCCCGAATTGATCTGCCGTTTGATATTCGCGGCGTCATCTTTCGCGCGAACTTCGACGCCGATCCGACGAACGCCGCCGATGATCCCGGCCTCACCGGCATCGCACCGGTCATGAAGATTTCCAATGATTGGAGAACTCCGCAGCGCAAAGTTCCAATGATTGGAAAGTGCGGTTCGGTTGCGGATCGGCGCGCAGACCCGATGATCCGGGCGGCGGAGGGCGGCGGGGCGGTTCGGGTTATTTTTGTACGGCGGCCGCGGCTTCGAGCTGGCGCAGGTTGATGAGGATGGCGTCGGTCATGCCAAGTTTTTCTGCGCAGCGGAAGGCTTCGAGGGCCTCGGCATTGCGGCCCATCTGTCGCAGCTGGAGGCCGAGGCGGACGACGTTGTCGCGGTGCAGTGGCGCACGCGCGACGACGGCGCGGAAGGTCTCGAGGGCGCGGTCGCGGTCGCCGGCCACGTTGTACAGGAGGGCGAGGCTGACGGCGATTTCGAGCTTCTCAGGGCTGCGGGCCTGCGCGGCCCGGTACATTTTTTCGGCGCCGGTGAGTTCGTCCTTCTTCTGTTCGGGGTCGAAGCAGAGCGTGGCCTGGGTGCGGAGGAGGTGGCCGTAGCCGAGGTAGGCTTCGGGATTGCCGGGGTCTGCGGCGATGGCGCGCTCGTAGTTGGTTCGCGCGACGTCGTACTGGAGCTGGATGCGGGCGACGTCGGCGCGGAAGGTGAGCAGGTAGGAGGCGACAGCGCGGGTGATCGTCACGGCGGGCGCGAGGCACGCCAGGGCGCAGACGAGGGCCGCCGTACGACGAAGTTTCGTGCCGCACCATTCGCGCCGCGCGATGGCACCGGAGCTGAAGAGGCCGGAAATGGCGATGCCCAGCAGCATGGTGATGGCGCTGGCGACGCCGAAGACGTGGAGGTTGAAGTCGAAGAGGCCGTGGACGAGCACCGCGGCAAGCGCGCCGAGCGAGCCGGCGATCAGCGCGGCATCTTTGTCGCGCGTGGCGGCGCGAAGCCGAAGCAGCAGGGTCCCGCAGATGACGAGGATTCCCGCGGCCAGAAGGGACGTTCCAACGGCACCGTAGTCGGCGGCAGCCTCGAGAAATTCGTTGTGGGCATGTTCGGGGTCGGTGAACATTTTCAATTCGTGCCAGTAGCGGGGATAGACCAGATGGAAACTTGCGGGGCCGTAGCCTAACAGCGGTGAAGCCTTGATCAGTTGCGCAGTGTCTTTCCAGAGCTGGATGCGGGGGTTGTTGCCTTGCAGCGCATCTTCAACCCGCGCGCGCACCATGGGCGAGAACGACCAGGCTGAAATGGCAATGCCTGCCGCGGCCAGAGGTGCGATGATTGACATGATCCAGAAGCTGCGCCAACGCTTGCGCGCGGCGAGCAGGATGGACGTGACGACCAGTCCGATGAGCGTGCCCATCCAACCGCTGCGCGACTGCGTCAGGTAGAGGGCAGGCGGGATGACAACGAGCGCATAGCCGGCGAAGAGGCGCAGGACATAGCCGGAGTCTCTGCACAAAAGGAGCGCCAGCGAGAGAGGGATCATCATCCCGATGAAGCTGGCGAAATGGTTCGGACAGATAAAGGCGCCGCTGGCGCGCATGCCATAGACGTCCGGGCGGGGAATCATCAGCACAAGATTCGACCCGCGCTGTTGCTGAATCAGGGCGTAAAGACTCATCACGGTCACGGAGAGCAGAAGGATGCTCAGAAGCCACCGCCACCGGCTGTGATGACCGCCGGTGAAATCCGCCCAGATCCAGAAAGATAGTGCAAGCCCCGCACACCGGCAGACATCCTGCGACGCGTCATAGGGAGACGCTGCGAACGGGATGCGGACAGCTTCATAAGTGAGAAAGCAAAGCAGCGGTGCAAGCGCTAAGGGAAAGAGCGGGTGCCCTGCGGTGCGAAAGAAGAAGGGACGAAGGCCAAAGAAAATGCCCGCAATAAAAATCAGCGCAAGCAACGATCCCGTGGACCACATCCGCACACCGCCAAACAACCATGATCCCACAACCGGCGATGCCAGAACCATCGCAAGCACGGCCCATTCATAAACTGATTGCCGCAATGCGAGTGAAGGCGTTCGATGCCGGCGGCGACTGATGCCTAAGTCGGAAGGAGACGATAAATCGTCTGCGTAACTCTTGCTGTTCGAAGAATCGGCCAACTCAGTACCATCCGCGAGGGACGTTAATCTGATCACCCGGTTCCAATGGGATGTCTTTGCTCGGATTATTTCTTATATCTGTAACGTTATAGATCGTCTTGGCGCCGTTTCTGGAGAGTTCCACCTTCTTGAGGTCCGCATAATCGGTAGGCCCGCCTGCAGTCGTGATGGCCTGCAGCAATGTCATTCCTGAAACGAGCGGATACTTGTTGGATAACTTGACCTCTCCTGTCACAAAGATAAACTGCTGGGGAACGACCACATTTGCCGTTATCCGTATCTTGTAGATCTTTTCGTCTATATATTTCTGCTCGATCTCCTGTTCGAAAACAGAAGTGGTCTTGCCGGCCGCAGTCATACGCCCGATATAAGGGAGATTAATCGCACCTTGATCGTCAATTATGTCCTCAAGCTGCATATCACTCTTGGCCCCTGGCAAATCACGAAGGAAGATAACAATCGGATCGCCTGGGCGCATCTTATAGGGCGCCTTAGTCCCGGTTATCACATTTGTCGGCGTCACGGCTGGCGTAACGGTCGTTTGCATCTTCGGGGGCGAATCAACCGACGTCTCTGCAGCTGTATCTTTTCGAGGAGCAGACTTTTCACGGAGCTTGCCGGAAGAGGGCGCTGACACACCGCCAGAACCGGCAGGTGTAGTCTTCGGCCTCAGCAGAGAACAACCGAAAAGAAGGGGTGACAAGGATAGCGCCAAGATCAGGAGAACATGTGGAAATCGGCGGGGCGTCATGTTCAGAAAATTTCCTCTTTTTTATCCTTCTCTGCAACCAAATCCGAATCCGAATCCGGCGCAGGCTTTGCATCCTCAGAACGATCATAGTGAGAATAGTAG
>CAIVKH010000380.1 GCA_903906425.1 uncultured bacterium | reverse complement strand
GGGCAGACGCAAAGGTTTGGCCATGCCCCAAGTAAAATAGTTCAGGGCGCAGTTGCCCAGTTTTTTCTTTCCCCAGACCCTCCCTATCTAACAAATACCGTTATCTTGACGCCGTGCTATGTGTAGCTGTTAGCGGCCTGATCAGCGCCGGAGATACTTGGCCACCACCTCGCCCCGCGAGTGGACGTGGAGCTTGCGGTAGATGCCTTCCAATGATTGGAACTGGCCGGTACCGGCGCTTTCCAATGATTGGATTTTGCCGCTGCTTTGCCAAGTGCATTCGCCGGCATGGCCCGGCACGATTGCTTTTTTGTACCGGTTAGGAAATTAGGACACGGCTTGGAAGCGGGGACAAAATGAACGGGATTTTCTTGTTCGGATAAAAGTCATAATTCCTAACCAACATTGTAAAACGATATTTCCCAGCCATAAACGACAGCGGAAAATTAGGACGACATTTTCCTAATCCCAACTTCGGGTGCATGCCGGTTAGGAATTGGGATGGCGGTTAGGACGCGGATGTCCTAACAGGAGGCGCGGATGATTTGTTTGCCGTCCTCGCTGAAAACGCGGATGCGCCCGCGGTCCAGAAGTTCGTCGAGGATCTCCTTGCGCTCTTCCTTGTTCGTGTTCTTGGAATACTGGTGGGCAATCTGGGTGAGCGTGCAGGTTCCTTTGCGCCGGATGAAATCAAGGAAGCTTTCGAGTCGGGCCTCACGGCGGCGCTCGTATTCCGTTCCGCTGAGATCGTCGAAGAGCCGCTCGGCCTGTGCGAAGAACCAGCGGACGAGCACGCCGGCGCGCCGCCAGATGTCGTCGGTGAGAACAGGAACTTCGTCGCCACCGTCCACGGCGAGCATGACGGCGAAACGCGGACCGTACTCGTTGACGAGGCGTCCGAAGATGTGCGGATAACGGGCGCCGTGCTTGTTGAATTCATCCACCACATCGCCGAGATAGTTGCTGGGCGGCTCGACGTGGCCGGAGACTTTGAGGAAGCGGTTGAAGATCTGTTGAGCCGCTTCCATGCCGGCCAGTCCGCCGGGCCGCGGGCGAAGAAGCGTCATGTTTCCGCAGTACGACAGAAGGAAGCGGGCGAGAAAACCGCTGCCGAGCTGGATTTCATTATAGAACATGCGCAGCGTGTGCGGCTGGATGTTCGCGATGATGGACGGATAGCAGAAGGCGGATTCCCTCCGGATGTCCGAGCTGCGCTGCGAGAGGTTCACCTGAAACCAACCACGCGACCATGCGTCAGTCAGGAAGAAGGCCGCCTTGCTCTGCCATGAGGTCTTGTCGAGGAATGGGCCGAACTCGCCGATGGTGAGCATGCCCGCACCGCGTTCTTTGAGCACGTCCGCGAGTCCCTCGGCGCTGCCACTGGACCCGGCGCAGAGCTGGTGGGCACGAACAATCGCATCAGGCATATTGCCGATGTCCTTGCCCGTGCCGCTGGGCGCAACGATCAGCGACCAGATGTTACACGCCTGTCCGCCGGCCGTGTTGATGCGAAAGCGCGCACGCGAGATGCCCCACGGCGCGGTGGCGCTCTCGACGGGATTGAGTTCACGCGCTTGCGACAGGGCGCAGCCGCACAGGGCCAGGGCCTTTGGCAGCGTGATTGGCAGGGGGAGTTTCGGCTCGGTAACTTCCGCCAGCAAATCGCTCATGCGACCAAGCAGCGTACCAGCGATGGCCTGCGACACGTCATCCTCGGTCACCGCGCGCCATGGTTTGGTTGTCTCCGCCGGTTCAGAAGGAGTCTCTGTCTGTGTCGGGGACGACGATGGAGACTCCTGTGCTTTTCGCGCTGCATCGCGATCAATCTGGCCCTCGATCATCTCAATGGCTTTCATGGATGGCCCTCCCTTCGGGCGCTAGAAAAAGAATTCGCTGCCAGCGGCCGGTTTCGCTTCGCTGGTGGCCGGCCATTCGTGAAAGGCGCGATTCGTTGCGGCAGGAGGAATCGACGCCGAGCTTGTTCAGATAGACGGCGAACAGTGTTTCCTCGACCGAGGTCGTCCATGCGTCCGCCGTCGTGACGCCGTCGATGGCGATCCATGCATGGAGAGATTTTCCGCCGCTGTCGATCAGGGCCGTGACGGGCAGGTTGACCGCGTACCAGAAATGGTATTGCTGCTCTTTGGGCAGGCCGTCAAATTCAGCGACGGCGAAGCGGAATTGCGCGACACAGGAATCGGACCGGTGGCTCAGGTTTCCGCTCTTGGTTCGTCCGATTCGGCCGGTGAGCGGATTGGGAATGATGTGCGGTCCCGGGGTTCCGCCGCCGGCGAAGAGCGCGAGCCACTCGTCGCGCGAGCGGATGGTCTCACCCGGATTTCCGGCCTCCTTGCTGCCGCCGATGAAAAGAAAGTCATCGGGGCGATACAACGTCTGCAACAACACGACGGCATCTTGCGGCGGTTCGTTGTCCAGCCGTATCGGTGAGGCCTCCACGATGTCCGCTTCACCGATGCCATGGGCCTCCCGCAGTCGCTCCGCCATGAATGCCGTTGAATCAAACGAACGGTTGTTTTGCCGCACCTTCGCGCGCCACGGCACCGTCGGACATTCTCGTGCGGCCTTTTCGACGGCCTCGCGGATTTCATGATCGGGCACGTTGCGACCACCCTGCGGCGTATGCGCACGAATCAGCCGGAACAACTCTGCCGGATCAACACCTGCGATGATTCCGCGATTGGCCACGCCGAGCAGGGCCGTGTGATAACCGTTGCCGCCGGGGCAGGGGAGGGTGTGCAACGCGGCCTCGAAGGCGTCGTGTGGATTCGGGAGTTTCATCGGGCACCGTCTTTCCACGGCTTCGCCCTGGCGGACGGGTTGTGATGGAGCGGGCATCGCCGGTTCAGATGCCGCGCGACGTTCGGGCCTGTCGTGATGTCGAATTCGCTTCCGCATCGGGCACAGCGGCCCCGCCAGGTGAGAATCCACGATGGTTCGCACTTCCGGTTGATGTGCGGTTTTGTTTCGATCAGGCGATAAATGTGTCCGCCTTGATCCAATACATCGGGAACCAGGTGGTGCGTGATTTCATACGTCACGCCATTTTGTTCAATCGTTGCAGTCACATTTCACCTCCTTCACCGCTCACCGATTGCGGCGGTGCGCAACCGCGACAGGCCTGCGTCGAGATCCGCCCTGCTGTAGAGCGTGACCTTGTGACCGATCCGTATGACGGCGAAAACGCCGCGCTGGGTGAGCGTGAACAGGTGCCGCCTGCTCAGGCTGACGTATTTTGCGGCGGCGTCCGGGCGGTAGAAACCCGGCTGCACATCCGCGTTCATTTCTTTCAACTTCGTTGCCATTTTCTGTTCCCTTTCGGGTTACACACGGCGGGAATTCGCCCGTGATGGCGCATCTAAGTAGGCAAGAAATGCATCGCCCGCAAAAGATGTGAGTGATGGTTAAGGGCGTTCCGCGACATGCAGAATCGCCTGTGTTTACAGGGTGATTCGAGCGCGTGATGGTTAAGGATGGTTAACGGGCGCTTAACCAACACGGTAGTCGTAGCTGTCAGCGAGCCAGAAGGTGCGCCTGCCGGTCCCTTCGGCGACGGCCTCGCGTATGAGCGACCATGCTCGCGGATACGCGAGGCTCGAAAGTGCCTGATCCAGCCGCTCCGTTTTCACGTCCCGTAGAAGCACGTCCAACGACATCGGCTCGTTGCGATGATCGCGCCAGTTCTCAAATAGGGATCGCAAAATATTCTGCGCCTGCCGTGCCCGCACCCGTGATTCCGACTGCGGCCAATTTGCGCAATTCACCGTCATGAAATTGTTGCTGAACGTGACCACCGGACGTTTCTGTTTCTGCGGGTCCGGTGTTCGTGCGTTCGACGTGGCCAGTTGCGCGATCTCGCGCTGAGCCCGTTCAACAAGAAGTTTCAGATTCCGGGCAAACGCCGCATCGCCCCAGAGAGTGCTGCGAATTTCGGTCATCATCTGATCGAGATAACGCGTGGCACCGCTCACGTCGCCGCCTTTGGCCCGGTCGATCTGTTCATCGCAGCGCCGCGCCGCCTCGCAAAGAAGGGTGCGTTCAAATTCCTCGGTGGTTGCGAAAACGGGAACGCCGTGCTCGCGCGCCAGTTTTTTGCGCTCGCCTGCGACGGGGCAAATGAGGATCGGATGAACGGCAAGATCGGCGTAGGACGATTTCGCCCGCCGCATCTTGTCAGCACCATCCGATTTTTTCTTCGCGTTCATGCCCGTTCATGCATTCCGGAAGTTCCAATGATTGGAAATGTCCGCACCGTCAACTTCCAATCATTGGAAATTACGCGACGGCTGAGAGGCGGATCACGTTGTCTTTTCGGGCCGGCTTGATGGCCCAGTAGCGATGCGCCTCTTTCTCTGTCGCGAGTCCGCGGTAGTGGCGCAGAATGATGTCGGGTGAATTGCCCATGAGCGACGCGAGCTTTGCGATGTCGTTGTGCGTGGCCAGCCAGTGCGTGGCGTACGAGTGGCGCAGAACATCCGACGGCCAGTGCTCCAGCTTTGCCTTTTTCATCACCCGCTGCCGCCAGCGGCGGAAGGTCATGGTCTTCGGGGCGAGAGGGCCCGCGTCGCGGCGATAGGGCGCGAGCCATGCCGCGAGATTGGGGGACATCTCCACGATTCGTGCGCGGCGGATTTTTGAGGTCTGCGGCATCACGCGAATGTGGCGCTCCGCGAGATTTACATTTTGCCACTGCAGATGTGCCGCTTCATCGGGCCGAAGTCCCGCGAAGGCCATGACCGCGAGCACGGGCACCACGCCGGCGTGTCCGACGATCCGTACGGGCTTGCCGGCCTGCAGGGCCTTTTGGTTTAGATTCGCGACACGCTCCTGGTTTTCTGTCCATGCCATTTCAGCGGCGTGAAGCATCGTCGCGACCGTCTCTGCCGTCCAAAACTCCGGCATTTTTTCGTCGGTCTCGGTCCGTTTGACTTTATCCGCGGTGTTGATCGTCACGATGCCGTGCTCCAACGCGAAGCTGAACATGGCGCGAATGCACCGCCGAAAGTTGTCGCGATTCACCGGCTTCCCGCCACGCGCATCCAGCCACTCGACAATTTCGGGCGTCGTAACGGTGCAGGCAGGGCGGTCGCCGAGATCGTTGGAAAATTTCGTCAGGCGTCGCCGTGATCCCGAGATGGACATCGGGCGGCAGTTGCGTCGCACGAGATCGGCGATGTATTGCGTTTGAAGATCCTTCACCGCGACCGTGCCGCCATCCGGATGATGCTCGCACCAGAATTGCACCGCATCCTTCAGCGAACTGCGCCCCTTCAAAAGGGCCAGCGCCTTGTTTGCGTCAGCGCGATCCGCATTCGACAATTCAAACGCTTGCATTCCGGCGTTCACGCGCTCCTTGTCGAGTTGCTCGCACTTGAGGCGCGCGGCCTCCAGCGAAGTGAATGTTTCGCAATGGTGGATTCCCTGCCTGCGCACTTGGAGGAGAAAAACACCCGGACGAGGCTCGCGGATGCGGAAGCCTTTCACGATGTCAACCGTCCGCGCTCGACTGCTTTTTATTTTCTGTTTGCCCATGTCAGCACCCCTTGGAATATGCAGGCACGATGATGAAATTGCAAACAGATTGCAAACAAAATATCAAATAATGCCTTATTATTGGCAAAAAATGGCATGAACAAAGGACTCATAAGCCCTTGGTCGCTAGTTCAACTCTCACCCCCGCCACCATCGTTTCACCCTTGATAACAGGGCTTGAAACATTGGTTGCTGGCGGCTCTTTCCGAATCCCGCCCAATGGCCTTTTCGTTGATTGAAGCGGCCAGCTTGCAAGCTGTGCAAATAAAAGGGGCGGAGCCACGCGCGCCCGTTGGGCGGAAGAAAGCAATTCTGCAAAGTCGAATTCACGAGACTTTGGAAAAGACATCCACCCGGTTTTTCAAGAAGCTGAACATCTTGACCGTCGTTCGCTTTCCCGATGCCGCGGCGGGCGCCTGCGCGTGGATAATCACCTGGCCGAGTTTCAATTCCAGCCAGACGCCCAGATCGCGTGCGGCTTCTTCGCATTCCTTGAGCAATTCCGCTCCCCGGCTTCGCAGTTCGCCGGCGGTGTTCATCCGCGAGAGCAAAACGGCGATCAGCTGGACGCGGCCCGATCCGGATTTCACCGCGGACTCCCGCAGTCGCTGCGAAACGCTCTGCATTTGCTCCGGCTTTCCGGTCTCAATGGCTGCCCTTGCTTCCGCGATTGCCTGCGCCAGCACCCGGGCAAATTCTTCCGCCAGCCTCACGGCACCGCCGTTGTCGCCGGCGGCATCGCGCAGCAGCTTTGCGAATTGAAGCGGCTCGCGCTGAATGTAGGAGTCCGGAGTGCGGCGCGAGATCTCAAATTCGTGTTCCACCATGGCTGCAAGATCTGTGACGTCCGTCGAACGTTCCAGCACATCGTCCACATCGGCGGATTTTGCGAACAGCCGTTCTTGTTCGCTGGCGCTTTCGGTCAGGATGAAGATCGGCACGCGCGGCTCGGGGAACGACCGCTCCACGTTGCGTATCGCCTTTGCCGCGTCGAGGCCATCGATCAACGGACCGCGAACATTCATCAAAATCATGTCATAGTCGCGGGATCTGAACGCCCGCAGCGCATCATCCCGTGAGCCCACGACATCGCAGGAAATGGAGCTGTTCAGCAAAAGACGGGCAAGCGACGCGGCCTCATCGCGATCGTCATCGGCCAGCAAAAGATAGGGCGGGCCTGCGCGATTTCCCTTCACCTCGGCGGGTGGCAGTTCTTGCTTTGTTTCGATTCTGGCTGCCATGGGAATTTTTTTCTGCGCTTCCAATAATTGAGGCACCTTTTCTCTGCCGATGCCGCGCAACAACGTCAAGGAAATTGCGGCCCGCGCTGCGACAACATTTCGCCGCTCGGCGAGACTTCCCGCGTCGGGCGATCGCCGCTGCGATCGTTCCCCATGTCTCTACAGAAGGTGGCCGCACAGCCGAAACAAAATATTTTCCAATCATTGGAAAAATGCGGGAGCGCAATTTCCAATCATTGGGGATTTTCTTTGCGCCGAAAATAGCGCGTCCGCATTCTGGGGTTTCAAATGCGCAAAGTGGTGTTGTCGTTTTCGCCCGACCTGTTGTAGGAGTCCCCTGTCTGGTCGTGAGGCGGCAACAAAATACTGTCGCAGCGGAAAGGAATTCCAATGTTGAATGCAAGTTCATGGATAGCCGTCCTGATGGCGAGCGGAACACTGACGGCAATGGCGGGCGGGATCACGAAAGTTGAAAACAAAGTCGAACTGGTCGCGCAGCCGTTCGATTTGCGCGATGTTCGTCTGCTCGACGGCGAATTCAAGACCGGCCAGGAAACCGATCTCGGCTGGCTGATGCGGATTGATCCCGACCGGATGCTTCACAATTTTCGCGTGACCGCGGGACTGCCTTCGACGGCCAAACCGTACGGCGGATGGGAGGAGCCGAAGTGCGAATTGCGCGGCCACAGCATGGGCCACTACCTCTCGGCGTGCGCGCGAATGTTTGTGGCCACCGGCGACGCGAAGATGAAGGAGCGCGTGGATTCCATCGTCGCCGAACTTGCAAAGTGCCAGGCCGCGATGCCGGGCAAGGGATTCGGAAAAGGTTTCCTGTCGGCCTATCCGGAAAGTTTGTTCGATCGCGTTGACGCGGCGAAACCGGTGTGGGCGCCGTATTACACTTTGCACAAAATTTACGCGGGATTTCTCGACGCGCACGAATTCTGCAGTAACGCGCAGGCGCTTGAAATCCTGCGTGGCATGACCGACTGGTTCGACGGCCGCTACGGAAAAATGTCGCACGAGGCGCAGCAAAAATGCCTTCGCAACGAACACGGCGGAATGGCCGAATCGCTCGCGGAAGTTTATGCGCGCACCGGCGAGGCACGCTATTTGAAACTTGCGGAGGCGTTCCGGCACGATGCCGTCTTCGATCCCGCGGCGCGCAACGAAGACAAGCTGACCGGTCTGCACGCGAACACGCAGTTCCCGAAGTTCATCGGCTACGAACGCATCTACGAACTCACCGGCGAGGCCGACTGGCACAACGCCGCGCAGAATTTCTGGACGTTCGTCACGCGCGACCGCTCGTTCGTCATCGGCGGCAACAGCATTCACGAAGGATTTTTCGGCGTGGACAAATGGGAGGAGCAGTTCCGTTCGGTCGTTGGACCGGAATCATGCAACACCTACAACATGCTCAAGCTCACCGCGCGGCTCGCGCTCACCGGCCCGACCGCCACGCAGGGCGATTTCTACGAGTGCGCGTTGTTCAATCACATCCGCTCGCACCAGCATCCCGGCGATGGAAATTTCGTTTATTACACCTCGCTTCGCCCCGGTTCCTATCGCGGTTTCTCGAAGGACGACGGCGATTTCTGGTGCTGCGTCGGTACCGGAATGGAAAATCCCGCGCGATACGGCGAGGCGATTTATTATCGTGGCGCGGGCCGAATCTGGATCAACCAGTTCATGGCTTCTGAAGTGAAGTGGAAAGAAACCGGCGCGACGCTGAAACAGGAAACGAAATTCCCCGCCGAACCGCACAGCACAATCACGCTGAAGCTAACATCGCCGCAAACCTTCACCGTCGCAATTCGCAAGCCGTCGTGGGCCGGAAACGATTTCACGATTTCCATCAACGGAACCGTTTCGAAAATTACCCCGCAGGAAAACGGCTACGTCGAGATCAACCGCGAGTGGAAGGACGGCGACAAGATCGAAGTCGAATTGCCGATGAATCTGCACATCGAACCGTTGCCGCACAGCGAACATTTCGCAGCGATTTTGTACGGCCCGGTCGTTCTCGCCGGAAAACTTGGCCGCGATGGATTGAAGGACGAGGATTTCCGCTGCCAGATTGTTGCGAACGGAAAAATTCAAACGTGGCAGGAAACTCCGATCTTCATCGCAGCAAACTTCGACGAAATCTTGAAGAAGATCGAACCGGTCGCCGGCCAGCCGCTCACTTTCAAGACAAAGGGTCTCGCGAAGCCTGCCGATGTCACGCTCGTGCCGTTCGCCAGCTTCTACGACGAGCGCTATTCCGTTTATTGGCCCGTTTTCGCCGACGAAACCGCGTGGCAGAAATACGGCGAGAATCTTGAACCGTACAAAAAACTCCGCGAGCAGCTCGCAAAAGGAAGCATTGATTTCGTTCTGCCCGGCGACCGCGAGAATGAACGCGCTCACAACGTGCATTCTGAAAAAAGCGGCCACGGCGAATACAACAGCCGCCCGTGGCGCGACGCCAACGACGGCTGGTTCGATTACGCCCGCATCAAAATCCAGCCCGGCAAGGCCGGCAAGATCATCGTCACCTACTGGGGCAGCGACGGCGGCGGCCGCGAATTCGACGTGATCGTCAACGGAAAGACCATTGCCACGCAGAAGCTGGAGAACAACAAGCCCGGCGAATTTTTCGATGTCGAATATCCCGTTCCCGAAAAACTGATCGCCGGCAAGGACTACATTGCCGTAAAATTCAAAGCACTGCCCGGCAAGCGCGCCGGCGGCGTCTTCGGAGTTCGAACCGTTGCCGCAGAGTGAAACTGATAAAAGGAAAGGCGTCGAATCATGAACGAGCAACCTCCACCTCCCGCTGCCACCCCGCCGCCTGTTTCAACACCGCCGCCCGCCGCGCTGCCGCCGCCGCTTTCGAATCCGAAAGACGAGCGCATGTGGGCGATGTTCTGCCATCTCTCCGCGCTCAGCGGTCACATCATTCCGTTCGGAAACATCATCGGCCCGCTCGTGATCTGGATGATCAAGCGCGACGAATATCCGCTCGTCGCCGATCAGGGAAAAGAAGCGCTGAACTTTCAAATCACCGTGATGATCCTCTTCCTCGTCAGCATCCCGCTGATTTTTGTTTGCGGCGTGGGCATCGCGACGGCGATTGCCGCGGCGCTGTTCAACCTGATCTTCATTATCGTCGCTTCCGTCAAGGCCAACGAAGGTGCGAAATACCGCTATCCGCTGACGATCCGCTTCATAAAGTAGCCGCTCCGCTCCGCCCGCCCCGCCTCCCGCTTACGCCTGCGGCGCGGTGGCTGGCGGACCGTGATTTTTCGAAGCGCAATTTCCAATCATTGGAAAAATACGCGCCGAGAAGTTCCAATGATTGGAAATTTCCGATGCACACCGGATCGGCGCGCAGGAATCTCGAATTACGGGCGGGGCGGCGCAATCAGGTCGCGAGCCACTTGCCGGCGTTTTTGATCGTGGTGCGTTCGGCGCAGTCGTTGCTTTCGAGCCAGGTGAAGTAATCCTGGCCGTGCGCGGGCAGCACGCCGTTGGTCATGCCGGGGCCGTTCGGGCCGGGAACCAGGTTGCCGAAGTCGCGCTGCTTCGAGGTGTAGCCGGGCGAGCCGATGCACCAGTCGGCATGCGCGGCGAGAAATTGAGTCCCCTGAATCCAGCCGACGCACCAGCGCTCGCCCTTGAGCGAGCCGCTGCCCTGCGGCCAGCTGAGCGGCTCAAAAGTGAGGTTGCAGCGTTTGGCGTCGGAGGTGACGGAGAGCATTTTCTTTGTCGCCTTGCTCGCGGCCAGTTTGATGTCGCGGCCGAATTGTTTGATCTGCAGCCGCGAGAGATCAACGTCGTCACCGTTGCTTCCGACAACGCTTCCACCGCCATTGTCAATGACGATGCCACCGGCGACAGCGGCGCCGACGGCGGCGACGCAGTTCCAGTCGTAGTCGTCCTTGAACGAGTAGGCGCAGAAGGCGCTGCCGGTCGCGACGACGCGCCTGGCGAGGGCCGCCGCGGTCGGCGCGTCGGCCATCGAGTTTACGATGCCGTCGCCGCCGTCGGTGGTGACGTAGCCGATCTGACCGGGATTGAGGCTGTACGCCGGGATCGGGCCGTCGGTCTTGCGCTGGTGCGTGCAGACCATCTTGAACATCGGCTCGGCCGATGTGTTGCCGCACTGGACGTTGCTGTCGAGCCACGCGCCCTGCGCAGGGAAGTGCCTTTTCACCGCGGCGATCACGCGGTTTGTGAAGGCCGGATTCTTGTCGCCTTCGGACACGGGCGTGACGATCAGGTGCGAGAAGCGTCCGGCGAGCCCGGCCAGCCACGTGAAGAGCGAGTCGAGTTGCTGGTCCGACATCGCGACCGAGCGCGGCGCGTTGGTGTTGGTGGCGATGAAATCGAGAAACACTTTTTGCGCGTCGTAGGCCGCGATGGCCTTTTCGGACTCGGCGCGGCGGGCCGGCGTGTCGTAGTCGCCGGTCATGATCCACTCGGTGTATTCGAATGCGATGATGTTGCAGCCCGCGTTGCGCACTTTCTGCGCATCCGCGGCGTGATCGCGCCCGATGATTTTGTACGGTCCCGCGTGCGCGCCCGATGTCGCGCCGCCGCGGCCAAGCAACGAGTATGGGATGCTCCAGCCCGCGCGAGGCACATCGGTCGTCGGCGGGACAACCGGAGGAGGAATTGGCAGAGGTTGCGGTTGAGGGTGCGGCGGCACATCATCAGGCCACGGTTTCTGGCCTGCGGCCATCGCCACGACATCGTTGTAGATCGCCTGAAGAAGTTCCATCGCCTGCTGCTGCGTCACGCCCTGTGCAACAAGAAAGTTGAACGAATCCTGAAATGCCGCGCCTATATTTTTGGCGTCCCGGTTGAATATCTGATGGAATGAGATTTCCACCTGCGCGCGTGTCTGCGGATCGAGTGTCATTAGAATTTCCTCCAACTTCTGTTTTTCGAACCTCTCGCTCGAATGCGCCGCGATGGCGCTGGCGCACTCACCAACGGGTTTGAAGCTAGCAACATCCCGGGGCGGTGTCCATTCCGCGGTGCCGCGCAAACGATTTCGGTCTTGCACGTCCGAAAACTTGCACGATGACGTTCCCGCGCTTACGTTGCCCCGCTTTTGAACTGGAGAAGAAATGAGCAGAGACGCAGAAGTTCTCGAAAAACTGAAGGCCATCGTCGATCCCGACCTGGGCAATGACATCGTCAGCCTGGGCTTCGTTAAAAATTTGAAATGTGACGACGCCGGCAACGTTGCGTTCGGAATTGAGCTGACCACGCCGGCCTGCCCGGTTAAGGAACAATTTCGCGCGGCAGCCGATAAACTCGTGCGTCAGTTGCCGTGGGTGAAGAACGTTTCGATCACCATGTCCGCGCAGGCGCGCGGAGCGCCGCTCACCGCAGGCCCCGGTTTGAAAGGCGTGGAGAACATCATCGCTGTTTCGAGTTGCAAGGGCGGCGTCGGGAAATCAACGACAGCCGTCAATCTCGCCTACTCGCTGCAAAAATTTGGCGGTCGCGTCGGCATTTTCGACGCCGACGTTTATGGTCCCAGCCTGCCCACGCTGGTTTCGCCCGCCGACCGGCAGGTCTATCAGAATCCCGACGGCTCGATTCATCCGCTCGAATTTCATGACGCGAAGCTCATGTCGTTCGGCTTCGTCACCGCGAATCAGGGTGGGGGGCCGGCGATCATGCGCGGGCCGATGGTCACGCAAGTCATCAACCAGCTTTTGACCACGACCGATTGGGGCGATCTCGATTACCTCGTGATTGATTTTCCTCCCGGCACTGGCGACATCCAGCTCACGCTCACGCAACTGATCCCGATCACCGCCGCGGTCATCGTCACGACACCGCAGCAACTGTCGTTCGTGGATGTCGTCAAAGGCATCCAGATGTTCGACAAGCTCAAGGTGCCCGTCGTCTCCGTCGTCGAGAACATGAGCTACTTCGAATGCGGCAAGTGCCACGAAAAACATCACCTCTTCGGCCAGGGCGCGCGCAAAAAACTTGTCGAGCAATTCGGGATTCAAAATTCTTTCGAGATTCCGATCATCCCCGAAATCTCGCATCTGAGCGACGCCGGCACGCCCGTCGCCCTCGTCGGCGGTGACATCGCGAAGCATTACGAAGCCATCGCCGAATCCGTCGTGCGCGAAGTCAGCCGGATCAAATTCGGAGGCCTTGCGCGCCCGAAGATTTCCTACGCCTCCGGACTCGGCGTCGTCGTCAACACGGCTGACGGAAAGGTCTCCGTCATCAAAGCCGCCGAGCTTCGCCGCCGCTGTCGGTGCGCCTCCTGCATCGACGAATTCTCCGGAAAACAGATTCTCGCGCCTGAATCCGTTGCGGAATCTGTGTTCCCGAAAACGATCCAGCCGATGGGCAACTATGCCGTTGCCATCGCGTGGAGCGACGGCCACGCCTCATCAATTTATCCGTACGACGCGATACTCAAACTCGTCTCCGAAATCGGCGTCGCCGCGCAAGCGCCGGCCTGAAATCAGCGGGTCGCGCCGCGAAGTTGCGGCGCACTTATTGGCGCGTCGCAAGCTTCCGGAGAAAGGCGACGGCTTTCTTCCGAGTCGCATTTCGCGAATTGCTCGTCTGGCGTTCGACGAAATTCACGACCGATGGTTGACCGGCAATTTCTTTGCCGATCGTTCCGAGCGCCGTGATCGCGCGGCCGATGGCGATGTTGCGGCACTCATCGGTCTGGTATCGCGCGTGCTCGACGCACAAAATTCCGCGCACCACTTTTTCCGCCAGCACCGGCTGCGCCGCGGCGATCTTTGCTGCGCCGACAATCGCGTTGGCCGCGGTAATCATCACCGGCCCGGAAATCGGCGCGAGATATTCGTCAATGACCGCTGCGATCTGCCTCCCATCGGCGACCGTCGAGAGATTGGCAATGATCTTGAACGCCGTCCATTTGATGATCTGGTTCTCCGCATTCATCAGCCCGCGAAATTGAGTGAAGCATGGAACGAGCGCGGCGGGATTTTTCTCGCTCATCGCGATCAGCCGCTTACTGACTCGAAACTTTTCGCAGCCCGGCAATCCCATTTGTTCGATCAGCAATGAAATGTTCGTTTTCATTTCTAAACTTCCAATGATTGGAAGCCTTCGCCGCCGCAATTTCCAATCATTGGAACTTTCGATCTTGTGCCACAGTCGGATCGTTCGCGACCACTGGTGGAGAAAGCGGTGGAAGCTCGCGACAAATTCCCGGAGTTGGTTTCGCGCCCGGCATGTCAACGCGCGCGGCTAGCAATGCCGCATCGCGCGCGGCGCGAATGTCGCGAAGTATCGTTTGATAGGCCGTAACGTTCATGTCCGAAAAAGTCGTGACGGCCTTGCCGTTTGAATCGGGGGCCGCGCCGCGCGACGGCCTGAAAACATCCGGCGGTTGCAATGCCTGCGTGACGAGCGGCAGCGGCCTCGCGGCTTTGCGGTCACGACACCATGCAAGGCCGAGTCCTGCGCCGTGCGCGAGAGGTGCGCGGAGGATGCGGCTTCGCTCGGGATTTTGCAGGTTGATCCAATCGCTGCCGATTTCTGGAGCGTGGCATTTCACGCAGCCGGCGTTGTTCATGTCGGCGATCAGTTTTTCGCGCAGCGGAAGAATCGCGCGGCACGTCGCGTTGGTCGTGAAATCCCATGTTCCATAATAATTGCAGTTCCCGTCCATCCACGCGAGCAGCAGTTCGATTTCGGAGCGCGGCATGTGTTTCACATAGCCGCCGTGACCATTCAGCAGCAGCGACGCCAGCGGGGCCGCGCCGGAACCGTGCGCGCGCGGCGGCTGGATTTCGGAAGTCTTCACCGAGCCATTGTTGCAATTCAGAAAACCGGTCAGCGTGTTTTTCAGCAGCGTCTCGTAGCTGATGTTGAACGCCCATGTCCAGCCGCCGGAAAGATCAATGCCGCCCGCGATGCCGTTTTCGCCGCCGTGACAGCTCACGCAGCGGTGGTCGAGAACGGGCTGGACCATCGAGGCGTAATCGAGAAATCCGCTGCCCCACGATTCCGGCGCGGGCTTCGCGGCGGGCTTTTGCAACGCAAGCGAAATGCTGTGCGATGGCGGCGCGTTGCCTTCGGCCTCATGGCAGCCGACGCACGAGCGTGTGACGCCGGGCACGGCCTGCACGAATGTCCTCATGCTCTGGACGAGCCGGTGATCCTTGTCGAGCGCCTGAAGATAAAGCGCCTTGCCCGGCGGCGCCTCGAAATAAGCCGAGCCGTCCGACTCGACCGGCACGATGCCGATGAAATTCTTCACGTCGTACGAACCTTGCCAGCTCACGAGAAACGCCTGGTTCCACCAGCGTCCGCCCGGCGGAACGCCGCTGACCCGCGAAGTTGTTTCGAGAACCCGCAGCCATTTCACCGTGCCGGGTTCGACGCCAGTCATGCCGCGATAAATGTTTTCCACGGCGAATTTAGCCGGCTCGTTTTCTTTGATGAAGGACGGCTTCGCGAGCGGAACAGCGGCCGGCTTGATGAGCATCGGCGAGTAACACGAAATGTCCGACTCGCGATGAACCACGAAGCGGAAGCCGAAGCGATCAATCAATTCGATCACGCCGTGCTGGCCGTGCTCTGCCGCGTTGTTCGCGATCAAAACGGAATCTTCATCGAGCGGCCACGGATCGCTCGGGCCGCGCGCCAGACCCTGGTCCATTTCCGTCGGATATTCCGGCGTGAAATTCGTGAGCGCCTTCAGCGAATTCTTGCCGATGCGCGGATCGATCATGGCAATCGCGCCGACCGACTGGCCGTTGTGCGGCGTGAGCGACGCGCAGAACATTTCGCTGCCCGGCACGGGCCGCGCATCGAGGACAGCCGTCGGCCTTGCGAGATTGTTTTTGAACAGCGCGGTTTCCTGCGTGCCGTCGGGATTCACCGTCCAGAGGCTCTGCATGTAGAGCGCGGTCTTATCCACGTACTCCCATCGCCCGTACAAAATCCGGCCGTCCGGCAGCATCGTCGGATCGAACTCGCTGACGTTGTTCACGGAAATGCATTTCACGTTGCTGCCATCGGCGTTCATCGTGTGCAGCGTCGCGATGTAATTGTTGAAACACATCACTAGCCCAGAGGTGCGCGTGCTCAGAAACGCGATGCGGCCATCGGGCAGATAGCACGGCGAAATGTCGTGATGGCCTTCGCCAATCAGGCCGGCGGGACGGTCTTTCACGCAAACCGCGCAGCCGGGTTTTGTAATCTGCCAGAGCCCCGCGCCATCGAGCCGGACTTCGTAAATGCTGGTGTCGCCGTGCGCCGCGCCTTTGAAGGCGAACAGAATTCTCTTCGCGTCGAACGAAAGATCGGGATCGCGATAGACGCCTTCACCGAGCGTTTCTTTTGTCTTCGGATCAATCACCGCGCGGACGATCTGTTTCTCGGGCGGTGCGGCTGGATTTTCGAGAATGTAAATTCCGCCGCCGGGATGCCACGTCAGATAGTCGTCGTAAATGTGTCCCGAAAAATAGGGCTGCCGCTTCACGAACAGCAGCGGCGCGTCGAGTTTCAGCATCCGGATTTCGTGGACCAGCGCGGTGAAATCGTCGAGCCGCGCGCGAATGGAATCCGGAGTCTCATCGAGCGCGCGCCGCAGAGAGTCGAAATCTCTTTCGAACGGCGCGAGCCGCGCTTCCAGTTCGTCATTCGTTCCGCCGATCGCACGATGCAGGCTGGCGAGGCATTCGCGCGTGAAGCCAGTCTTCATGCGAACGGCTCGCTGCGACCAGTTCGATGCAGCCGGCGCGGCGAAGACCGGGAGGCAGAGAAGGGCCGCCAGAAGTGCGAGGCACCGGATGACCCTGAGATTCGTCATCGTCCGACGATCAGACCTGCCAGCCTTTGCGGAACTGGCGCGTCACATATTGATTGATCGCGTCGTTGTTCGGGCAGCGCATGTTCGGGCCATCCCACTCGATCCGCTTGCCAGCGCCCGCCTTGATCGCCAGATCGCCGATCAGGATGATTTCCGTGAGCCGCGCGGCGACTTCGAAATTGGAGCACGGCAATTCGCCCCCGCGGCAGCCGTCGAGAAAATTTCCATAATGACTTTTGACGCGCGCGATTTTTTTGTCGGGCGCGGGGAATGCCTTGTGTTTTTCCATTGGCACGATGTGCGGCGATCCGCCGTACGTCGCGGTGTACATGATGCCCTTGTCGCCAACATAGAACGTCCCACTGCCATCGAACTTCTCGCCGTATTCCTTCTCCAGCTTCGCATACATGGGCGGCAGATTGCGCGATTCCGGCGCGATGCTGTCCTCCGCGTCGTTCGGGTCCGTGCCCGCGTGCTTCACATCTTTTCGCTTCCCGTCGTACCAGAAGACCTTCACCGGCGGCATCGCACCGCGCGCCGCATAGTCCCACCGCACGCGCGTGCCGACCGGATATCGCTCATCGCTTCCACCGATAATTTCCTCCGCCTCGGCCGCGACCGGATACTGCAGGTTCAGCGCCCAGACTGCGCCGTCCATCACATGACAGCCGAGATTGCCGAGCGAACCATTTCCGAAATCGTGCCAGCCGTGCCATTCGTGCGGATGCAGGTCGCTGTGAAAATCGCGATACGGCGCAGGCCCTATCCAGTTGTCCCAGTGCATTCCCGCCGGCACCGGCAATGTCGGCGGACGCGGCCCGACTCCGCCGTTCGACCGGTTGCAGTAGTGATGAACCTCGGTCACGTTGCCGATCGCGCCGGCCCAAATATATTCGCACAGCCGCCGGTAACCCTCGCCCGAATGCCCCTGATTTCCCATCTGCGTCGCGACCTTGTAGCGCTTCGAAAATTCCGCCAACTGCCGCGCCTCGGCGACGCTGTAGGCCATCGGCTTCTCGACGTAACAATGAATTCCCAGCTTCATCGCCATCAGCGCGGGCAGCGCGTGATGATTGTTCGTCGTCGCGATGGAAACCGCATCGACCTCCTTCGCCATCTTGTCGAAGAATTCCCGGTAATCCGTGAACAACTTCACGCCCGACGTATTCGCGCCCGGGTCCACCTCATGAATCCGCTTGAGCGCCTTGTCGAGACAGGCTTCGTCCGCGTCCACCAACGCCACGAGCTTTTCGCGCCACGTATTCGGAACATGAGTTCCGCGCCCCTGCCCGCCGCAGCCGATCACCGCCATGCGCAGCGGATTCGTGCTGTGCTTGAACTCCACCGGCTTCGAATCGCTCTTTTTTGATTCATTTTTCTTCGCGGCCCAGACATACGGCGCAGCAAAAACACCCGCGCCTGCGACCGCCGTTTTCAAGAAATCTCTTCGAGACTGATTTGTTTTCATCCTTGCTCGTTCCGTATTTTCCAATGATTGGAAATCTCGCGCTTCACAACCTCCAATCATTGGAAGTTGCGATGCGCTTCTCAACTCATTTCATTCTTCCACGATCACGCGGAAGCCCACGTCGAAGACCGGTTGCTGCGGCGCGTAGGACAGACGGAACGCGGAACGCGCGCGTTGCGGACGGTCGTAGAATGATCCGCCGCGAACAACTTTCGCATCGCGGCCGGCCACGTCGTTGCGGCCGTCGTCGTCGCGATACGGATAGGCGCGAAAGGACGAGCGCGTCCATTCGGCGGCGTTGCCGGCCATGTCGAAAAGTCCCCACGCATTCGGCCTGTAGTTGCCGCACGGCGCGGTGACGATCGCGCCGTCGTTGACGGAGTCGTCGTGCGGAATCCATTTCGGCGAATTGCCGATGCAAAGCGAGACGAGCCGGCTGTCGGCGAGATTGGCGAGCTTCCCGAAATCCGTTTCGCACGAACCGTAATTCATCGGCGTCGCGGTGCCGGCGCGGCAGGCGTATTCCCATTGCGCCTCGGTCGGCAGCGAAGCTTTCTTGCCGGTCTTCTTCGAGATCCAGTCGCAAAACGCCATCGCCTCGTTCCACGAAACGCGCACGACGGGCTGGCGATCAAGATCAACCGGCTCGCCGGGCCTGGTGTGATCCTTGTTGAATTGCGCAACGACGCCGCTTTCGTGCGCGGGATTGAACAGCGCAAACTGCGCGTTGTTGATTTCGCATTTGCCGATGTAAAATGATTTCGCGATCTTCACACGGGCTTGCGGCACTTCATCAGCCTCGCCGTTCGCATCGCCCATGACGAAATCGCCGGCGGGAATCAGCGCGAGTTCCAGCGTCACGTTTGTGCTGAGCGGGAATTTCAATTCGCCCGGCAGGCCGGCGGAGCTCTGGCGATTCTTGGCTTCGGCGGCATCGAACGGCCAGCCCGGCGGATTTGTAATTTGTAATTTGCGATTTGCGATTTCAGATTCTTTCGGCGGTTCGTATTTGATCGTGCCCGGCGTGTATGGATTCACGATTTCTTCGGGATCAATCGTGATGTTTCCGTATTGCTTCCGCGTCGCGAGGCGTAGTTCGTGAAAGTCGCCGGCAATTTTCCTGTGCTCGCCCCACGTGCCGTGATCGGGAACGTTCAGGTCAATCCACGTGTACAGCCGGTCCCAATCCTCGGCGCTGAGCTGAACGTTGTGGTGGCCCTTCTTGAGCATTTGAATCAGCTCGCTCGTGTCCGCGTGCCACTCGAAAGCCATCGGCAGATGATAATCATTTTCCGGACCGGGCCGGCGGACGTACGGATGCAGCGCGACGTAGGCTGAATCAAACGTGAATGCGCGCGCCTTCTTCTTCTTGCTCAGATCCACTTCAGAAAAGTCGCCGGTGAAATTGGGAATAATCTTGCCGTCCTTCCGCTTTTCTCCGTTGTGGCAGCCCGCGCATTTCCGATCGAGCACCGGCTGCACCTCGCGCCGGAAACTGAAGCCGCGCGCGGGGCCGTACCACGGCGTGATCTCCACCGGGTCCGCCTGATTCGCGCTGCTCACGCGCGTCGTGAGCGCTTTGTTTTGCGATTCGTGGCAACCGACGCACGAGACTCTTTCGCCGGGCATCGCCGTGAACCAGCTTCGCATCACCTGGACGGCTCGGCCTTCCGAATCGAGCGGCTGGACGGCCACCGGCGTGTTCGCGGGAATCTTGAACGCGGCGGAGCCATCGGCATTCACCGGCACGGTTCCGAGAATCCGATGCACGTCCCACGGGCCGTCAATGCCGATGTTGATGTGGCCGCCCATGCCGCGATAGGCGAAGTGATATTCGAAAACGCGCAGCTTCTTGACCGTTCCGCGCGGCACGCCGGCGAGACCGGGACCGGCATAAACATCATCCATCAGAACCGTCGCGTCTTTCGCGCCCGGCTTGATCTTGTCGGGAATAATTTGCGGCCGCGTTGTCGCGCGGAAAGGAACCGGTTCGAGCATCGCGTAGCCCGGCGCTTCCAGAATCGGAATCATGTTGTCGAATATATCCACGAGATAAATTCCCCACGCGGAGGTTGCCGACGGCTTGCACGACACGAGAAAATATTTTTCGCTCAGCGGGAATGGATGCAGGAATTTCGGCCAGGATGCACCCACAAGCTGGTCTTTGATCACAGGCTCCACAGGTTTACCGTAGCCCGGAATACGCTGCACCACACCGCCCGCCTCCTTCGTGCCTCGCGTCGGATCGAACACGATCAGTTCGCCCATCCGCGCCGCGCCGTGATGTCCCGAAATCACGCCCACCACTTTCGACGGATGCCCCGGAATCGGCCGCGCGTAGAAAATCGAATTCGGCCAGTACGAATTGCTGCCGTAATATTCCGCCTGTCCCGTCCCGTCGGGATTCATGCGGAAAAGCAGCCGCGTGAAATAATGCGGCGTGTCGGTGTATTCCCACCGCGAATAAAGTACGCGCCCGTCGTTCATTACCGTCGGACACCAGTCGTGTTCCTGGTCGAAGCAAAGCTGCCGCAGATTCGTCCCGTCGGCTTCCATGCGCATGAGATTCGCCACGGCCGTTCCGCCGCCGACGCACGGCACGCCCTCGACACACGCCGTCGAACTGAAAATGATGCGGCCGTCCGGCAGATAGCACGGATCGTAATTATCAATCTCCTTGCCCATGTCCGGCGTCACCTGCCGCAGTCCCGATCCGTCCGCCTTGATTTCGTAAATGTTCCAGCGCCCATCCACCGGCGATTTCATCGTGAACAGCATCTTGTCCGCATCGAAATTCAAATCCACGTCGCCGACGAACACCGGCTTCCCAGGCTTGAACAGCGTCGTCAACTTCCCGTCCGGCTTCACCGGCGAGAGCACCGCGATTTCATTTTCATACACGCCGCCCAGCGCGCAATCGCCCTGCCAGTTTTGCGGAAGCCCCATCGCCTGGCCCTCACCCTTGCCTTCCCCGACCTTGCGCTTGACCAAAAGCAGCTGCTCAAAATCCAGCAGCGGATTTGCCAGCAGCGCCTCGCGCTGAAGCGCCGCGAATTCCTTTTCATCGCGGACCGCATTCAGGCGCTTCAAGAATTCAGCTCCGCGCGTGAATTTGCCCGGAAACGACTCGCTCAAATCCTCGATCGCCATCCGCAGCGCCCGCACATCATTCGTCGAAACCGCCGCTCCGCTCCGCATCGCCAGTAAAGCGAACAGCGCAAGGAAAAGAAATCTTCTCATCAAATCCCCGTTTCAGAAAAGCCGCCGCGAAACATCCCGCCGCGACCGCCCCTACTTCGCCGCAATCGCTCCGCTTCTCACGTGCCTTCGACGATGGAATCTGGACATCCAATCATTGGAAAAATCCGCAGCCATAACTTCCAATGATTGGAAATTGCGCTCAGTCTTCGATGATAACGCGGAAGCCGACGTTGAAGACGCGCTGGTAGGGCTGATAGGCCTCGCGCAGGCCGGCGCTGGCGCGGTTCGGCGTATCGCACCAGGATGCGCCGCGGACGACGCGGGGTTCGGCGGATGCAAGTTCGTTGCGAGTGTCGCCGTCGCGATAGGGATACGGACGATAGGCGGTGCGGGTCCATTCGCTGACGTTGCCGTAGAGATCTTTGACGCCCCACGCGTTCGCGGAAGATTGGCCGACGTTGCCGGCGGCGCTCCATTTGTTGTTGATGCGGCCGATCAAATTGCCGGGCGTCTTTTCGGTGCCGCAGCGGCAGGCCCATTCCCATTGCGCCTCGGTGGGTAGCGTGAAGTGTCGGCCGGTTTTTGCGCTGAGCCATTTGCAGTAGTCCATCGCTTGTTGCCACGTCACGCGCACGACCGGCTGGTCCGGCTGGTTGGCAGGATAGCCGCGCGTGTTCTGGTCTTTGCCGGGCATGTCCTGGTAGCGGCTGTCGTGCGTGGGATCGAATTGCGCGAACTGTTTGTTGCTGATTTCGACTTCGGCCATCCAGAAAGGTTTTTCGATTTTTACGGCGGCGAGCGGAAGTTCATCGCCATAACCATTCGCATCGCCCATGACGAATTCGCCGGCGGGAATGTGCATAAGATTCAGCGAAAGATTGTCGCCGAGTGCGACGGTGGTCTTCGTGTCCTTGCCGGCGTCGCTTTGGCGCTTGCGCGCTTCTTTTTCGTCGAAGGGCCAGTCGGGCAATTTGAGATTTGAGATTTGAGATTTGAGATTTTCCGCGGGCGGCATCAGCGGTGTCGTGTCGTACTTCGGCAGATCGGGAACGGCTTCGGGATCTTCGTCAATGTTGGCGTAGCATTTCGACAGCTCGCGCTGGCGCGCGGCGACAAGCGCGGAGCGCGGATTCCATTCGTTGTTGCTGCCCTTGGTCTCGCGATAGGTGCCGTAAAACGGAACGTTCATGTCAATCCATGTGTACAGCCGGTCCCACGCCTCGGTGTCGAGCTTGACGTTGTGATGGCCTTTCTTCAGGAGCTGGACCAGCTCGCTGGTCTCGGCGTGATATTCCATCGGGAAGAACATGTGGTAGTCGCTTTCCGGGCCGGGCCGGCGGACGTACGGATTGAGCGCGAGATATGATTTCGAAAAATATCCAACGGAACCTCCTACGGGCTTCAGCTCGCGGCTCGCGAAATCGGGAATCGTCTTGCCGTCGCGCGGCTGGCCGTTGTGGCAGGTGTTGCAATATCGGTCGAGCACCGGCTGCACTTCGCGCTCGTAGCTGAAACCGCGCGGCGGGCCATAAAACGGCTTGATGTCCGAGACAACCTGGCCGGCGCTGGAACGACTCGGCTGCGGCGTCGAGTTTGCCATTTCGTGGCACCCAACGCAGGAAAGCGTTTCGCCGGGTCGCGCGGTCAGCCAGCTTCGCATCAGTTGCAGCGCGCGGCCTTCCTCATCGAGCGGCTGAATTGCGATCGGCGTGTTGGCGGGAATGCGGAACAACGCGGAGCCGTCGGCATCCACCGGTACGGTGCCGAGAATCCGTTTCACGTCCCAGCCGCTCTCCTCGCCGATGAGATTGTGGGTGCCCATCCAGCGGTAATTATAGATGTAGCTGATCACGCGCAGTTTTTTCACGGTGCCGCGCGGAACACCGGCGAGGCCGCCGCCGGAATAGATATCCTGAACATAAACCAGTGCGTCCTTGCGATCCGGCTTCACGCGATCCGCGATGATGCGCGGGTGCGGTGTCTTGCGAAACGGAATCGGCTCCAGCAGCGCGTGGTCCGCCTCGATGCGCAGCGGCACGAGATTGTCGAAGATGTCGGCGAGATAGATTCCCCACGGCGATTCAGGCGACAGCTTGCACGAGACGAGAAAATATTTTTCGCTGAGCGGATATGGATAAAGAAACTTCGGCCACGAATCGTCCACGAGCTGATCGCGAATCGTCGGCTCGACTTTCTGCCCGTAGCCGGGAATCCGTTGCACGACGCCGTTCGCCTCGGCGTGCGCCTTTGCCGGATCGAGAATGAGCAGTTCGCCCGCGCGCGTCGAACCGTGATGGCCAGTGACGACCGTCACGAGTTTGGTGAGGTGATCAGGAACCGGCCGCGTGAAAAACATCGAGTTCGGCCAATACGAATTGCTGCCATAAAGTTCCTTCTGATCGGTGCCGTCGGGATTCATCGAGAATAGCAGCCGCGTGAAATAATGCGGCGTGTCGGTGTATTCCCAGCGCGTGTACAGCACGCGGCCATTGGGCAGCGGGATCGGATACCAGTCCTGATCCTGATCGAACGTGAGCTGCTGCATATTCTTCCCGTCCGCATCGCAGCGATACACATTGCCCACCGGCAGACTTCCGCCCACGCAAGGCACGCTGGTCATCGTCGCGGTCGAAACGAAAACGATCCGCCCGTCGGGAAGATAGCGCCCATTGCAATTCGCGATCGCAGTCCCGTTATGATTCGGCTCGTCAGAAGTTTCGCTCTGCGTGATCTGCCGCAGACCGGAACCATCCGCATTGATTTCCCAAAGCTGCGTGTTGCCGCGCGAATCATTCATCGTGAAGAGCAACTTCTCCGCATCGAAATCCAGATCCATATCGCACAAGCCCCAGCCGCGCTTGTCGCGGAACAACGTGTTTGTCTGGCCGTCCGGCTTCACCGGCGAGAGCACGTCAATTTCCGAGCCGCCGCCCGGATTCGTGTTCGGCCCGAAATTACTGCTCAATCCCAAATTGTCCTCGCCATCGCGCCGCACAAAAAGAAGCTTGCCGAAATCGAGCAGCGGATTTGCGAGCAGCGCTTCCTTCTGAAATTCAAGAACGCCTTCCGCTTCCTTCAGAGCCGATTCATCGCCGGCAATCAGCTTCTCACGAATCTGTGGCAAGCGCGCGGCCAGCTCTTCCGCCTTGTGCGAAAATTCCGCGCCCTTCGGATATTTATCCGGGAACTCCTTCGTCAAATCCGCCACCGCGAGCTTCAACGCAGTCGCGTTGACCCGGTCGAACCGCTTCGACATTTCGCGGCACTCGACATCAACCGTGTAAAGATGCTGGATGGTTCCCAAGTCCGCCACCGACTTCGCCGCAGTCGCGAGCTTCGTGGCCTGCTCCTTCAACTTCGTCTCGCACTCGCTCGCATAGCGCGATGCCAGCTCCGAGAAATTCCCCGGCGTCCAATCCTTCAGCCAGATGTGATCTCGCTCCTCGGTACACCGCAGCCGCTTCGATTCCGCATCCGGAAAATCCCGCGCCACGAGCGAATAGATCCGCCGCCGCGCCTCGAAGTCCGCATTTTTCTCCTCGAACATCGAACGCCCCGAAACCCACACCGTCGCGCCCTCGCTCAAATCCAGATATAGCCGCGCCTCCAGCGTCTCGTACTGCCCGTCCAGAACGAAATGCGCCTCCGTCTGGTTCTGCCGCAGCTGCCGACGCTCGATTTCCTTCGCGTTCCGGTTCTCGTGCCCCTTCGCCACCGTATGCGGCAGCGAAACCAGCGACGTCTTCTTCCCACTCTTGTCCACCAGCCACGCATCATTCCACTGCAAGTTCCCCGCCCCGCGCGGACCCAGCGGCACGATGCCCATGAACAAATCCTTCGCGCCCGCGATGCGGAACGAAACCTTTTCCTCCCAGTGCGGCCGGCGCGACTGCTGCACATCCGTGATGCCCTTGACCAGCACCCACCGCTCGAAGCCCGACGGCGTCGCCGCGTCATTACTCGCCTGCGTCCGCGCCGACTGCGCCATCAGCGCCTCGCGCGAAACCCGCAGCGTCTCCTGCCAAGTCGCCTGCTTCTGATAAAACGCCGGATCAGCCGCGAACAATTTCAGCGACGCCACGGACAGCACGAAAACAAGCCGGTAGTTCATTCTTGAAAACATCCTCATAAGAAAATCGAGCACACCTTTTTCGCCGTGCTGCCCGCTGTCTCACGGCCTTTGTGTTAGAGTTTCGTTAGACAAGCGGTGCAAATTGGCGCTCTGTCTGATAGCGTCTCCTTGCGTGAGTGGAAGTGGCGTTGTCCTGCCGGCGGGATGTGGCGGGGATCGGGTCGGTGAGGAATGCATCAGAACAGAGAACCATTGCAGACGGATCGTGCCGGGGAGCGCCGCGTACTCGGACTCGATTTGCTGCGGGCCGTCGCGATCACCTGGGTCGTCGTGGCGCACGCCGAGTTCATCTTGCGCCCCGTCTTCCCGAAGATGCCGACCATCTGGATTCTGGATGCCGTGGATCTTTTCTTCGTGCTCAGCGGCTTCCTCATCGGCCGGATTATTCTCCGCGATGTCGTCGCCCGCGACGATCAGCCGCCGTTCCAGTTGCTCCGGATGTTCTGGATGCGGCGCTGGCTGCGGACGCTGCCGGCCTACTACGCCACCTTCCTCGCCTGCTTCATGCTCTTCAAACTCTTCCCCGGCACGGGCCCCGGCCTCACATGGAAATACCTCGTCTTCCTCCAGAACATGTGGACGCCGCATCCCGGCTTCATGGCCAACGCCTGGAGCCTCTCCATCGAGGAATATTATTATCTCCTCTTCCCCCTCGCCATCGTCGCCCCCTCGATGCTTTTCCGCCACGACCGGCGCAGGGCCTATTTGTTTGCCGCGCTCCTGTTCATGCTTGCGCCGCTGCTGCTGCGCTTCTGGCTCGCGCGCACACTGGCCCACCCGCAGCTCCCCGCCGTTTGGGAGGGCATGTGCCACAAGCTCATTCCCACCCGCCTCGACGCGATCGCCTATGGCGCGCTCGGCGCCTGGATGGAACTCTGCCACGCCGGCTTCTGGAAGCGCCGCGCCGCGCCGCTCGCCCTCCTCGGCCTCGCGGTCCTGGTGGCCGCCTGCGTCCTGCCCTTCGGCTGGCTGGCCCGCTGGACCGTCAGCCTCTCGATGACCTCCCTCGGCGTCGCCCTGCTGCTGCCCGCGCTTTCACTCTTCAAAGATTCCCCCGAATGGTTCGCCGCCCCCGTTCGCCACATCAGCAAACACTCCTACTCGATGTACCTGGTCCACTACCCGCTGATCCTCGTCCCGATCCTCGCCCTGGCCCGCCACGCCTCGCCGCGCACCGCCATCCTCTGGTGCATCGCCTACTACCTCGCCGTCATGCTCCTCTCCTACGCCCTCTACTACATCATCGAACGCCCCGGCCTCATGCTCCGCAAACACATCACCCGCCGCTGGGCCGTGCGCCACCACGAAAAAATCCCCCTCGAAGTCGCCGTACCGATGACCCCCGCCGAACTGGCCGAAGCCTCCGAACCGCGCGACTGACCCCCGCCTCGCAATCCCGTCCGCGCAATTTCCAATCATTGGAAAAAGCCCCCGCGCAAACTTCCAATCATTGGAAAACGCGACTGGAGGGGCGCCGTCTCGCCGCCCTCCTGTTTGCTCTGCGGCGACGGAACGGCGCCGCTCCCATCAGACCGCCTCGATCGTCAGCGTCGCGAGAGGATCGAGACCGGACTCGCGAGCATAGATCCCCGCCGGATCGCTGCCGCCGACCTTCACGCCGGACCACACAACCACGACTTCGAACGTCACGAACATCGTCGCCTCGATCACCAGCTTCCAGTTCCCCGTCGCCCCGTCTGCGGCGATGGCTCAGTCCGCCATCAGCGTGATTGTGTCGGACCACGCGCCCAGCCCCCTGCTGCCGATGGCGCAGATGCGGAACTTGTAAAACGTGCCCGGCGTCAGCCCCGTGATCT
>CAIVKH010000379.1 GCA_903906425.1 uncultured bacterium | reverse complement strand
TATTCCAGCATCATATACGGAACCGTCGAGCGCTTGAGCAGTGCCTCGTTCCAATCGAAAAAAGCGGTGGGAAAAATTCTGCCGCCAGGACCCACGGGAACCCGGCCATAGTTGTGCTTGAAGTACCACGAAAACCCGATGTCGTACTCGGCGATATTACCTCCTCCAAAAATGACATTGGGATACTTCTTCAGAAAATCCTGAATCACTTCAGGTTTATAGGCAGATAAATAGCCAGTGTCTGTTTCGACTTGATCAATGTTGGATAGCAAGGCGAATTGAAGCAACGGAATGACGGGGCTCTCCAGAAGGGCTTCTTTCTTGGTCGGCGGAAGGGGATCTTCGAAGGAGTGATCCTCGTGTAAATAATATCTGAAGTTGATGCCTAATTCGCGGCGATATTTGAGGTAAAGCCCATAATACTTCGAAAGCATCTGCGTCCTGTCGCCAAAGAAGGAATTGCTAAACTGAGGAGCTCCAGAATAGGCGTTCTCCGGGTCATCGCCAGCTTCGATCTGCTGTGACGTCACAGGAATCCTCGTGTCCAGAACTTCGCCGCCCGAAGGCATGCCTTGGCTGGGTTCTATCTGAACCAGCAGCGCCACGCCGAGTGTCAGCAATACATTTCGTTTCATTCGATGTATCCCGTCAGTTCCAATCATTGGAAGTCATCGCATCGCGGTTTTTCCAATGATTGGAAACATTGGGTTCGCTCGTTTTTAATGATGGTTTTCACTACGTTGGTTTCTGTCTTCTTGATTCGTGGTTGTCCGATCATTCGGCTAGACGCGCAGGAAGATCTTTCGTTGGTAAAGGAAACGGACCAGCCCGAAGGCGATCACGATTCCGACGGCCGCGATCAGGAGGTCGCCGCAACCTTTCGCGATGTGTGCGTCCGCAAACTGCTGCACGTTGCCGCCGACGAGTCGCGCGGCGATGCCGTTGAAGCCGCCGAGGATGTTATCGGCAAGATAGATCGTGATGGCGTTGGTTCCCATCCATACGAATGGCTGGCACCACGCGCGCTTCTGCCACACGTCCACCACCAGGTAGAATACGCCGAGGAAAATGGCACTGTAACCGCCGGCGACGAGAACATAGGAGGAAGTCCAGATGCGTTTGATAATGAGAAATTGATGGCCCCAGAGCATCCCAAGCAGTACGCCCGCCGCGCCTGCCGCCAGCAGCCATACGACTTTCTGTTTTCCGCTCCAGCGCGCGCTCATCAGCAACCAACCCGCCATCACGCCGAGCAACGTGGTAGCTACGGCGGGGATGGTGCTCAACAGACCTTCGTTCGTGTAATAGAGGTTACGCTTCTTTCCGGGCAGCCAGCGGAAGTCAACGTAATGCGCCAGGTTGTGTCCCTCCTCGAAGGTGCCGCGGACGGTCGTGGATACATCGCCGAGCAGAACATCCGGCGTTTTCGCTTTCGCCTGGGTTTCGTTCTTGCCGATTTTCTCATGTGCCAGATGAACGTCGGGAAACGGCACGAACATCATCAGCGCCCAGTAAACCACGAGACAAAGCGCCGCCGCGACCACGACGCCCTTGCGTGGCAGCAGGACATAGAGCGTTGCCGCGATGAAGTAACACAGCGCAATGCGCGGCAGCACGCCGGAGACCTGCACGTCCGGCCACGCACGCGTCAGGCCGTTGTAGTAGAAGATGCCGAGGACAAAGAGCAGCACACTGCGTTTCGCGATGCGAATGAGCGCGCCCTTTCGCCCATGCGTCGCCAGCATGCGATCCATCGAAAGCACGATGGAAACGCCGACAATGAAAAGGAAGAGCGGGAAGATCAGGTCGTAGAAGTGGAAGCCTTCCCATTCCACATGTTCCATTTGAGTCGCGAGAAACTTGGTGACTGGCGTCTCGCTCATGCGATTCAACGCCTGCACCAGCGCATCCGCGCCGATGATCCAGAACATATCGAACCCGCGCAACGCATCCACCGAAACCAATCGCGGACTGGAAGGCTTGGTATCAGGTGTGTTCATTTTTCAATTCCTCAATCTAATTCGCGAGATTTATCACTCCGCTTTCTTTTCCACAACGATCCTTTGGGCTACCAAGGTGATTATCGGCCGCCCCGAAGCGGCATCCCAGTCGCTCGCCCAGAGAACGCGGTTTCCATCCGGCGACGGAACGGCGTGGGCTTCGGTCAAGTAATCGGTTTTCTTCGTATGCAGGTGAGCGATGCGCTCGACGGTCAGGCTGCCATCTAGCTTCACGGCCACCACCTCATCCCAGTAAGGCGGCCATGTCGGGCCGCGATGTTGATAGGTGACATAGGCCCAGCCCGGCCGGTTGACATTGCGCGTTGAGGTATGGCTGGCATAGCCGCCGGCCGTCAGGACAGTGAGCTTTCCATCACTTAGCCGGCGCTTGATCACCCGCCCATCGTCCGGCTGCGACTTCGAAACGCCAACAGCCACATCATCACCATTCTCATCCACAGTCAGGTCGTAATGACTGGGGCGACCATGCTCATCCCATAAGTTGCCGACTTTGTTTCCAGCGAGGTCATAAACCTGCGTCTGGTCTGACGTCTGCCCTTTGATCTGCCCGTTCAGCACCATGTAATTCCCGGATGCCGAAATTGAAATCCAGTCAACATCGGCAACATCGTTCAGCATCAAGTCAGGATATTTGCGGCCTTCTTCGAAATCATAGGCGAACGCGATGTGATCCTTGCCCTTTCTGCCCTCAATAACGATGCGCCGGCCATCGCGCGAAAGGTTCCCTTCCCAGGGCCCGATATGGAAATCCGAGTAGCCCGGAAAAACAGCGGCTGTCTGCGTCGTGTCCTTGCGCACGTCCCAGTAGCCGACAAGATTGCCCTTCACATAGACCATGATATCCGGCTTCTTCGGGTGCCACCGACATTCCGCGCCGGGCTCTTTGCGCCCGAAAAGCGGCTGATAAGTCGTTCCATCCAGAAAGAGTGAACCTGGCTTGCCCTGATGCCGCTCAAGAAAGAGGATGGATTGATCGCAGTTCCATGCCGCATCCTTGGAGTAATGATGGCGCGCAATCTCAGCCCATTTGCCACTGACGTTTGGAATATCGCTGCCGGGATTTCCGGTGATCCGGGTAACTTTCGTTTTGAACACCGGATCAACATAAGATTCCAGATAACCCGGCTCGAGAATCCTCGGAATCGCCACGGTGCCGAGGTCGTCGCCAAGAGTGCGCCAAGCCGCCGTGACCAGCAGAACTACGCAGAAGAGCAGAACTTGTTGAATAATCTTCTTCACGGAAGCCTAGGGTTCGTTGAGGGATCTATCTTGCTTCACTCACTTGTTTCATTTCTCCAATCATTGGAAGTTTGCCTTCCATGATTTTCCAATGATTGGAAATTCAACGGCGCGTTGCCCAGCAGCAGTTCATTGCGATGCTTCCGCGGGGCCGTTGCCTTTCTTCCCGGCTTTCGTGCCGTGAGCGCGCGGGGTCCAGTCGACGGGTTTCGGATTTTCCGCGGTGAGTTTCGCGTCGTCGCCGTAGTTCTTCATTTCTTTTTCGAGCAGCGTGGTCATTTCGGCAACCTTTGCGGCTTGCTCCGGTTTGTCGGCGAGGTTTGTCACTTCGTAGGGATCGTTTTGCAAATCGAACAACTGCGTGCGATCCACCACCGGATAGCGGATGAGCTTCCAGCGCTCGTCGCAGACGGCGCGCTGGACATTCCTGTAGGCGAACATCAGATGCGGTCGCGCGGGCGTGGCGGGATTCTTCAGCGTCGCTTCAAACGCGATGCCTTCGCTCGATTTGGGCGCGGCGACGCCGCAGATTTTGCCGAGCGTCGGCAGCACATCGAACAGATAGCACATCGCCTCGGTTCGCTGGCCGGCAGGGATTCCAGGACCGCAGATGATCAGCGGCACGCGCACCGAATCGAACTCGTACAGATTTTGTTTGCCGATGAGTCCGTGGCTGCCGCGCGCGACGCCGGAGTCGGCGCTAAAGACGACAATCGTGTTCGTCGCGAACGGCGACGCATCAAGGGCGTCGAGCACGCGGCCAATTTGCGAATCGAGATAGGAAATGTAGCGGTAGTAATCGGCGATCATCGAGCGCACGGCTTCGGGCTGGCGGGGATGATGGAGCAGCAACTCGTCGCGGACATTCATCTCGCCATTGTCCCACGGATGCTGCGGCAGGAAATTCTTCGGCAGCGGAATTTGTTCGACGGTGTACTTCACGGGAAAATCCTGCGGCACGACGTGCGGATCGTGCGGCGCGTCGAACGGGACGTAGCAGAAGAACGGCCCGCTCTTTTGCTCCTTGATGAACCGGATTGCCTCGTCGGCAAAAACTGCGCAGGCGTGTTTCGGCGCGAGTTTCGGCGGTGTGAGTTGGCCGCCCACCAGATCGCTCAACATTGCCTTCTCGGGATTCGTCATGCCGCCCGCGAAAACGGAACGCGCGATCTGAAAACTCTTGCCGATGGAGCCCGGCCCGTTGTGCCACTTGCCGCTCATGAACGTCGTGTAGCCCGCGCGACCGAACGCGGCCGGCCACGTCTCGACGCGCTGCAACTTCTCGTCAATGTGAAACAGGCACTGGCCCGACAGCAGCATCGCGCGCGACGGCACGCACGTCGCGCCACCAAATGCGCCCTGCATGTAGGCGCGGTTGAACGCGACGCCGCGGCGCGCGAGACGATCGAGATTCGGCGTCTGGATCACCGGATTGCCGAGCGCCGCGATCGTATCGGCACGCTGGTCGTCGGCGAAGAGGAACAACACATTAAATTTCTGCTGGGCCAGCGCCCCTGCGCAAAACGTGGCAATCATCAACAAACACAATAGATGTCTTTTCATCATTGTTCCTATGGTGCCGTGTTCACGGCGTTCTTGCGAAGATTCACTGTATCGTCGTTTTTCTGCCGCGCGCGGTTGCCGCCGTCGGGGCGGTGATCTCCCGGCGGGCGGCGTTTCGGATACGTGTCGATCCCTTGCGCGGCGCGGTCGGTGATGGTTCCTTTCGGCGTCAAGTCGCGGCCTTTGAACGCGGGGTGATCGGGCGAATAGCGGAAAGCGCGAAACGCTGAGTTCAGCATCGGCGGCGCATCGCCGATGACTTTCACCGCGCCATCGCGCGTCACGGGGTTGATGTATTCCCAGACGAGTTCGCCACCGGAAGTCACTTCGAAGAAATGTCCCTCGGTGTCCGAGCAGATGAACGTGTTTCCGTTCGGCAATCGCTGCGCGCTTGAACCGATGTGGCTGAAAAAGCCGTGACTGTTCACGGATCGAAAACTCCACACGACTTGTTTCGAAATTTCGCGCGGTTGGTTGTGCGTGTCGTGATCGTAGGTTTCGCGGCGATAGCCGGCTTCGGGAGGATTCACATATTTCCCTGTGTCGCGACCGTTCGCATCGAGAAACGGATTGATCTCAATCGCGGATGAGCCCGGTGTTCGCTGGTAAAGATACTGGCCGTTGTTGAAAACCATGATGTGCCCTGCGCCCGGAAGTCCCGCCGGAATCCACGACGCGTGATGCGATCCGCCGATTTGTTTGTGGCCCGTTGAAGCCGTGTCCCAGTTTTCCGAAATTTTCGGAGGATCACCCTGTCCGTAACGTGCGGGATCGCCGAAACGATAAAGAAAATCACCGGCGTCGCTCGCAGCCTTCGCGATGCTCGCTTTTGAATCGCCCGCGATGAACGTGCCGTCGTGATTGATCACATACAACTCGCCCTGTACCGAGTTGATGACGATGTGGCCGGAGTCGGGATTGTAGCCGAGCGCGTTGCAATGGAGCCAGTCGCGATGGAGCGGCTTGCCGGGCATGTTGATGTTTATTCGCCCCGGATAGTTTGCGATCGTCTTTCCCGTGCCGACATAATTCGATTTCGTCGCGTCAACATCCTGAATCACGTGATCGAAAAACCACCATTCCCAAACGACATTCCCCTGCATGTCCACTTCGACAATCGCATCCATCTGTCCTTCGCGATACGGCCCCTTCTTCGGATCAGCTCCCGCCGCAATTGCCTGCTCATCGCTGACCGATTTGTTCGCGATATAGAGCGTCGTCGACGCATTCAGCTTCTTGTTGAAGATGCGAACCCAGTCGTGATGTGGCGAATAGTTTTCGCGCTTCTCGGTGTATTCCCAAACCGTTTTGCCGTCCCAGTCCACTTCCTTGAATCCGGGAAAACCGCTCGGATCATCTTTTGACGCATCGACGATATTCCCGTTATCGAGCAAGTGCGGATTCGTCCCTACCGGCCACGTGTGAACAACGCGTCCGTCGAGATCGAGCAGGAACGTCCGATTGCCGACGCCGAAAAGCGTGTAGCCATTGAACGCCTTCTCCTTGTTGCAGAACAAGAGTTCCGTCGGTCCCTGCAATCGTTCATAGGCAGAACCTGAAGCCCCCAGAATCAAAAACGCAAACACCAATCTGTATGTCTTCATTATGAACTCACTTTTCAATCATTGGACAACATCATCATGACTTCTTTCAACGGTTTAAAATGACAATGATGTAATCTTCCATTCATTGGAAAAGTGCGGTTCGGAGATTTCCAATGATTGGAAATTCGTGGCGCGTGCGCGATGCCCGCGATGTGCAGATCTGTTTTTGCGCGGTTCCGGTTTTCCCGGCATTTGAAATTTCTTTTGTCGGGTTTTCCCTGATTGAAGAAACGTACAGTTTTTTATGGACACAAAAGTTCGCCGCCGGTAAGTGACTCGGCCTTTTTGTGCGGCAATGGAGATGGTGATGAGGAATGATACGCCATCGGAAGAGCGCCAGCGCGCGGGTGCCGGCGCGGCCATGGGATTCGGTCTGAATTTTGCCGCGGGTGTGGCCGTGTTCACCGCATTGGGCTGGTGGATTGACAGCCGTCGCGGCGGCGGGCAGGCGTTTACGCTGGCGGGAGTTTTTCTGGGGTTCGCCTACGGCGGTTACGAGCTGTGGAAGCTCGTGAAAATGTTGAATGACGAGCCGAAGAAACCGAAGTCGGACGATCCGCCGAAGGGCAAGGGGCGATGAAGTCGTCGGCGTTCTTCGCGATTGGTGCGGTGGTGGCCCTGGGGCTTGCGGTTCTCGCCACGGGCGGCGCGACGGAGCCTGCGAGTTGCGGGTGGGCGATTGCGTTTGCGAACGGGCTGGCCGGTTGGTGGATCAACCGCCGGACGGTCGGAGCGAAGGGCGGGCAGTCGCTGTTGTTGAGCATGATGGCTCACATGGCGCGGGTGGCGGCGTTGTTGGTGGTCATCGTGATTTTGCGGCCACATTTCGGCGCGTCCTTCGGGGCGTTCGTGGCGGCGGCGATGACGGCATATTTTGTTTTTTTGTTTGCGGAAGTTGCACGTCTGGCGCGAAGTTCCGGCCGGTGATTTTCGCGGCGGTGCGGGAAAGATTTTGGAATCAGATTCATGTCTGCTGAAGCGGTAAAGACAGTTGACAAGAGCGAGGCGATAAACGAGTTCATCAACCATCATGTGTTGGTGAATGGCAACGCATGGCATTTGCCCTTTATCGGCGACATTCCCCTGCCTCACTGGTTGCCGATTCACGCCCTGATGCTCGTCATCGCCACCGTTTTCTTGCTGCTGCTTTTCCTCCTCGGTTACAAGCGCGGGGCGGTTGTGCAGACCGGCATCGGAAATGTGCTGGAACTTTTCGTAGCCTTCGTCCGCGACAACATCGTGGTTCCGAACATCGGCGAACACGACGGCAAGAAAATGACGCCGTTGTTTTGTTCGTTTTTCTTTTTCGTTTTGACGCTGAATTTGCTCGGCCAGATTCCATTTTTCGTGACGGCCACCGGCAACGTCAACGTCACCCTCGCACTCGCGTTCGTAACGCTCGGGTTCATGGTCATCGGTACGATCGTCAAGAATGGCGTGGGTGGCTTCATCAAGTGTTTCGTTCCTTCCGGGATCCCGTGGCCGGTGCTGATACTGCTGGTGCCTATCGAATTCGTGAGCATGTTCATCAAAGCTGCGGCGCTCTCGATTCGTCTTTTCGCAAACATGATGGCGGGCCACATCGTCCTGCTCGCCCTGCTCAGCCTTGCGGTGGCCATCCAGCTTTGGGTCGCGATCTTCGCCGTGCCGCTGGGCGTGGCCATCTCGCTGCTGGAAATTTTTGTCTGCTTTTTGCAGGCGTACGTGTTCACGCTGCTGTCCGCGATTTTCATCGGCCAGATGTATCATCCGGCGCACTAGCGAAACTTCCAATGATTGGAAATTCCGTGGCCGGAGTTTTCCAATGATTGGAAAAAGTGATTTTAGAAAAATCAGTAGAATAGGAGAAAGAAAAATGATCGGTTCCATTTCAGCCGTAGGCGCGGGCTTGGCCGCGATTGGCGCGGGTATTGGCATTGGCTGCGTAGGTGCAAAGGCCGTCGAGGCCATCGCACGCCAGCCGGAAGTCACCCCGAAAATCCAGGTGAACATGCTGATCGCCGCGGCCCTCATCGAAGGCGTCGCGCTCTTCGCCGTGGTCATCTGCTTTATGACGATGAACGCCGGCGTGCCGAAGTAAATTTCCCCACGCACGAACATGGCGGAACAAACCACAACCGCGACGGTCGAAGTCCCGTCGCATGGCGCGGAGCACGCGGCAGCACCGTCCGTGACCGACATCAGCCTGCAGATGATTGGGCTGACGTGGATCACCTTCGGCCTGGTCGCGGCCCTGCTCTACAAGGTCGCCTGGAAGCCCATCCTCGCCGGTCTCGAAAAACGCGAGGCGGACATCCGCAAGGCGGTCGAAGACGCGCAAAAGGCACGCGATGAACTCGCCAAAATCGAGGAATCCCGCGCCCGCGTGATTGCCGAGGCCGATGCGAAGGCGCGCGAAATCGTTGACGCCGCCCGCAAGGGCGCGACCGATGCCGCAGCCACCATCGAGGCGAAGGCACGCGAACAGGGTCAAATCCTGATCGCGACGGCGCAGCGCGAAATCCAGTCGGCCCAGGAAAAGGCCATGGCCGCTCTCCGCAAGGAAAGCGCCGAACTGGCAATCTCGCTGTCCCGAAAAATTCTCCGCGACAATCTCGACGAAGACCGCAGCCGCAAGCTGGCGGATGAGTTGATCTCACAAGTCTGAACGAAACAATGGCAACCCAGGCATCCAGACGCTACGCCCGCGCAGTTTTCGAACTCGCCGAAGAGCAGCAGAAAACCGATGCGGTCTGCACCGACCTGATCACGCTGGGCACGCTCATCGAGCAGTCGCGCGAACTCGCGCGCTTCCTCGGAAATCTTGTCATTCCATCGGAGAAGCGTACGCAGACGCTGACCGCGTTGTTTGAGGGCAAGGTTGATCCGCTGACGCTGCGATTCCTGCTCTTTCTGGAAAGCAAACGGCGGCTCGTCGCGCTGCCGGGGATCATCGAACAGATCGGACTGCTGTTCGACGAAAAGCAGGGCGTGCTCAACGCCGAGATCACGTCCGCGTCGCAGCTCGAACCCGCGCAGTTCGCGTCCATCGGGCGCAAGCTGGAAGACCGCTTCGGCAAGAAAATCAAGGCCACCGCGGCGGTTGATCCGGCGCTGCTCGGTGGATTCATCGTGCAGGTCGGCGGCACGATTTACGATTACAGCATTGAAACACAATTGCAGTCGCTCGGCCGAAAACTGGCCGGCGCGTGAGGAAATCACATGGCACTCCAACTCAAACCTGAAGAAGTTTCTTCGATCCTCAAGCAGCAGCTTGCGGACTTCGAATTCAAATCGCAGACCTACGAAGTCGGCACCGTGCTCTCCATCGGCGACGGCATCGCCCGCGTTCACGGCCTCGACAAGGCGATGTCCGGCGAGTTGCTTGAATTCGCCAGCGGTGTTCAAGGCATGGCGCTCAACCTCGAAGCGGACAATATCGGCGTCGCGATTTTCGGCGACGACACGAAAGTCCGCGAAGGCGACAAAGTCCGCCGCACGGAAAAGATCGCGTCCGTTCCCGTCGGTGAAGCACTGCGCGGACGCGTCGTTGACGCGCTCGGCATCGCGATTGACGGCGGCGCGCCGATCAATGCGACCGAACATCGTCCGATTGAATTGAAAGCGCCGGGTATCATCGACCGTCAGGACGTGAAAGAGCCGATGCAGACCGGCTTGAAAGTCGTTGACGCGCTCACGCCCATCGGCCGCGGCCAGCGCGAGCTGATCATCGGCGACCGCAAGACCGGCAAGACCGCGCTCGCGATTGACACGATCATCAATCAGCGCGGCGAAAATATGATGTGTTTCTACGTCGCCATCGGCCAGAAGCGCTCCACCGTCGTGCAAGTTTACGAAAAACTGAAGGCGCACGGCGCGATGGAATACACGACGATCATCGCCGCGACCGCGTCCGATCCCGCGCCGATGCAATTCCTCGCCGCATATTCCGGCACCGCGATGGCTGAATTTTATCGCGACAGCGGCAAGCACGCGCTGATCATTTATGACGATCTCACGAAGCAGGCGCAATCCTACCGCCAGCTTTCGCTGCTGCTCCGCCGCCCGCCCGGACGCGAAGCGTTCCCCGGCGACATTTTTTATCTGCACAGCCGCCTGCTCGAACGCGCCGCGAAGATGAGCGCCGAAAAAGGCGGCGGCTCGCTGACCGCGCTGCCGATCATCGAGACGCAGGCCAACGACGTGTCGGCCTACATTCCGACGAACGTCATCTCGATCACCGACGGACAGATCTTCCTGGAATCCGATTTGTTCAACGCCGGCCAGCGCCCCGCGATGAACGCCGGACTTTCCGTCTCGCGCGTCGGCGGCGACGCGCAGGTCAAAGCGATGAAGCAGGTCGCCGGCTCGCTGCGCCTCGAACTCGCGCAGTACCGCGAACTCGCCGCCTTCGCGCAATTCGCCTCCGACCTCGATGCGACGACCCGCAAGCAGCTCGATCGCGGCCAGCGCCTGATGCAAGTCATGCGCCAGGGCGTGAACGTCCCGCAGCCGGTTGCCAAGCAGGTCGCGATTATTTTCGCCGGCACCAACGGCTATCTCGACGACGTTCCGGCCAATCACGTCCTTGATTTCGAGAAGAAATTTTTTGAAGCCATAG
>CAIVKH010000378.1 GCA_903906425.1 uncultured bacterium | reverse complement strand
TTGCGCCACCGGCTACCATCCATCGGCCTGCCGGGCCTTCACGCTGCGATCCTTCGGCCCGTGGGAACGGGCCGCGGCGGGGATGTAACCCCGCCCTCCATGCTTTCCAATGGTTAGACATCCACTAATGAACACCAAGGACGCAAAGTGACGCAAAGGGGGCAGAAGGTTTCCAATGATTGGAGGTTTGCGGGGGCGCAGTGTTCCAATGATTGGAAACCACTCATAAGCTCTAATGAGCACTCATGGCCGCAATGAGGCGCAATGGGGGCGGGTTGTATCCTATTCGGCTTTTACGCTGGGGCCGGCTTTGTTCTCTTCGTCGGGCTTGGCCGGTTTCTTGGGTTCGTCTTTCTTGGGGGCTTCGACGGGGGCGGTCGGGGCGGCGGGGATATGGTCGAGTTCTTCGCATTTGTAGTCGGGGAGGGAGGCGACTTTGGTGGTGGCGCCTTCGCCAAAGGTTAGGCCCCATTTCTTGAAGAAGGGGGCGAGGTTCTTGTTGGCGGATTTGGAGAGGAGGACGAGGAAGACGTCGCGGCGGGTGTCGTCGTTGAGGGGCTGGACTTTGGCGCTCATGGCGGTGGCGGTGGCAAACATTTTCTGGAAGGAGGTCCAGCCAATGCCGCGCACGAGCTGGGAGAGCATGACGTCGCCATAGTAGGGGTCGGCTTTCATGGTTTCGAATTTGGAGCCCTGGGAGAAGTAGGCGGCGAGGCGGTTGGTGCGCTTTTCGCCGCCGAAGTCGGGCAGGTAGTCTTCGATCTTTTTGCCGATGAAGGTTTCGACGGCGTAGAGGGCGGCGAGCTGGCCGAGGATCTCTTTGCCGCCGTCAAAGGCGATGGCGGGGGGGATGTCGTTCTGGCCGAGGAGGCCGAGGATGTCGAAGTTGCTGCCGTCGGCCAGGCCGCGCAGGTTCATGACGTCGGCGGCGCGGTTCATGGTGATGACGACGGGATAGCCGGCGTGCATCTTGCCGCCGAGGGGCTGCTGGTCGGCGACGATGCGTTCGGCATAGTTGCGGTTGGTGGCGGAGGTGAAGGTGCGCATGGTCTCAATGATGTTGTCCCAGGCCATCATGAACTGGTTGACCTTGGTGGCGCCGCGCACGAGCTTGGAGGGGATGTTGAAGACGATGTCCAGGGAGCCGAATTCGGACCAGGGGGCGGGGCCGCGGCTGCCGGTGTCGTTCCAGTAGTCGGAGGTGGTGCGGCCGCGGATGAAGTAGGGCTGGCGCAGGGCGCCGCTGAAGCGCATCTGCACGGGGACGGGCGGGTTGGTGGAGGCGGGGACGCAGCCGGGGGGGAAGATGGCGTAGATGGGGCCGCCAAAGGCGATGCCGATTTCGTTGGAGTAGCCGGTGACGGGGAATTCGCGGCAGAGCTCGGGGTAGCGGGTCCAGTCGTCCACTTCCCAGATTTTGTCGGAGTGGCAGCCGATGCGCAGCTTGATCTTGAGGTCAACGAAATTGGTCGGGACTTCGACGCGGACGATTTCGCCGGGGGGCGCGTAGAGGCCGGTGCCCTGCCAGCGCTCGATGGTCGGGTCGAAGGAGACGACGGGCTTGTCGCTGCCGGTCTCGGCGTCGGTGTAGCCGGGGAAGTTCAGCGCGCTGGGGTGGATGCGGACGGCGCCGACGGGCTTGGTGAGGAATTGTTTGCACATGTCGGCGACGAATAGGCGCGGCAGGACATCGCCAATGTTGATCGGCGTGTCCACGGTCGGGAAGGCGCGCAGCGAGGCGACGTGCATCGCGACGTGGAGGTCGGGCAGAAGCGCCTGGTCGTCGGGGGGGCAGTAGTAAAAGGCGCGGTTCAGGATGAAGGAGACGAGGCGGCGCTGTTCGGCGGAAGGTTTCTCGCGGCCGTCGGCAATCTTGATCGCGAGGTTCAACGCGTCGCGGCCGTGCAGCAGGTCGGTGCAGGCGACGGGCTTCGTCGGCTCGGCGGGAAGCTTGACGGGGTCGCCGTTCCAGAAACATCCGCGCGGCGCCATGAGCTTGTTCGGCGGATAGTCGAGGGCGACGTTCTTGTCGGGGTGTATCTTCGCCCACTGCGTGGCGTCGCCGGCGATGACGAGGCCGCCGCCATTCTCCGCGATCTTGCGGAGCTGCTCGACTTCGTTGTCCTTCAAATCCGAAATGTCGCCGATGACGGCTTCGAGGCCCTCGAGGTCCTTGAGCGTCGTGTCCTGCGCGGAGAACCCCTCGCCCTGCAGATAGAAGGTGACCGACGGGGGCAGATTGAGCACGCCGACAAAGCCGGCCTTGTTCTTCCCGACCTTGTGCGTCGAGGCCCACCACAGCGCGCTCTTCACGAACATCATGTCGTCGCCCTTGGTCGCCAGCGAGCCGTCGAGAAAGGCGCGGTGGCCGAAGGCGACGAAGCGGCCCTTGCCGAATTCGCCCGCAACGACGATGGCCTGCTCCTGCGTCGGAGAGCCGCTGCCGAAGACGGGCAGCATTTCGTTGCCGAATGCGCAGAGCGTGTCCGAGTATTCGGGCCACGCATATTTTTCCATGCCGCGCAGCATGAACGGCCGCGGGTCATTCGCCATGTCGGCGCGGGCGATGAATGGAAGGAAGAGGAGATTCAAACAGACGAAGCGCAGAAGATGGTGCGTTTTCATGCGCAAAGAAATAGCCATTCGCCGCGAAACGGGGAAGCACGAAGATGCTTCCGGCGATCTCCTTAATCGGATCTACTTCCCCTGCGCTTTCTTCTTCGCGGCCTTTTTGCCTTCGCTTGGATAGGGAATCACGTTTGCGCGCTTCGCCCATTCTTCCCACTTCGCCTCCAATTCCTTTGCACGCCCCGGCTCCTGCGCCGACAGATCGTGAAGCTCCGTGCGGTCGGCTTTCATGTTGTACAGCTCCCACGGCCCGGTGCGGCCGAGCCGCACGAGCTTCCAGTCGCCGACGCGGACGGCGGCGTTGCCTTCGTGCTCCCAGAAGATCGCATCGCGCTCGATGGGTTTGTTGTCGAAGGCGGGCGCGAGGCTGCGGCCTTCCATCGGTTGAATCTTGTTGCCGCTGAATTCCGCGGGATATTTCGCGCCCGACAGATCAACGCACGTCGCCATGATGTCAATGAGGTGGCCGGGCTGCTGCCGCAAGGCGCCGGCATCCTTGATCTTCGCCGGCCAGTGCGCGATGAGCGGCGTCGAGATGCCGCCTTCGTGGTTGAAATGTTTGTAGCGGCGGAACGGCGTGTTCTCCAGCGTGGCCCACGACTGGCCGCAAAACACCGTCGAGTCGGGGCCGCCCGGCAGGTTGCCTTCGAGTCGTCCGGCGGGGCCGCTCTCGGCGTTGCCACCGTTGTCGCTCAGGAAGAAGATCAGCGTGTTGTCGAGCGCGCCGCGTTCTTTCAGCGCGGCGACGAGCCGGCCCACCGCTGTGTCCACGTGCGCGACGCAAGCGGCATAGATCGCCATGATGTGATCGAAATGATCCTGCTGTTCCGGCGTCAGCGAATCCCATTCCTTCACGTCGGGCGGCCGCGGCGAGAGCGCCCAGGCTTTGTCCACCACGCCCATCTCGATTTGTTTCGCGTTGCGCTGCTCGCGAAGTTTGTCCCAGCCGATTTTGTATTTGCCGCGGAACTTCGCGATCTCATCCTGCGGCGCCATCAGCGGGAAATGCGGGGCGTTGAAGGCGACGTAGAGGAAGAACGGTTTGTCCGCCGGACCGGATTTGATGAAGCTGATCGCGTTGTCCACGAATCCGTCGGTCGTGTAAAAACCGTCCGGCGCGGTGATGCGTTCGTTGTCGCGCGTGAGGCTGTTCGGGTGAAAGTAGTTTCCCGCGCCTGCGATGATGCCGAAATATTTTTCGTATCCGCGTTGCAGCGGCCAGTTGAATTTCTGCTCCGGCGTCGCGTCCACGAATTTCGTCACGTGCCATTTGCCGACCATGTAGGTCGCGTAGCCCGCAGGCTTCAGCACTTCGGGAATCGTCACGCACGTCTTGCTCAAATCGCCGCGATAGCCATCAACACCGCGGTCTTCCATCATGTGACCGACGCCAGCCTGATGCGAATACAAGCCGGTCATCAGCGCGGCGCGCGTCGGGCAGCAGCGGCCCGTGTTGTAGAACTGCGTGAAGCGCAGTCCGCCGGCCGCCAGCTTGTCGAGATTCGGCGTCGGGATTTCACTGCCGTAGCAGCCGATGTCCGAGAAGCCCATGTCATCGCAGAGGATCACGATGATGTTCGGCCTCGTGGGTGACGGAGCGGCACCGTCGCTCCATGCAAATTCTGCCGCCAGCGCCAGCGCGATAAACAATCCGATTTTTTTCATGTCATGGACTCCTCAGGCAGATTGTCTCCGCGCGCGGAATCTTCCCGCTCCGAATTTTCACGCCCAACCGAGGGGCGCGCGTTCACCGGCTCTTCGCTTGAAGCCAATTCACGGCTTCATCCCGTTCCGAAAAGATACCGATCTCGTATGGAAGTTCCCGGGCCTCATGCAGGAACAACTCGAGTTGCGCGCGGTGAAACTGATTGGCGGCCACGACGGCGGAGGGACGCGCAACCGCATCTTTTGCGACAAGATTTTTGATGCCCTTCGCGACGGTCGAGAATTCGTCCCACGGAATCATGCAGCCCTCGGAGAGCATCCACAGGTCGCTGATTTCCTTGAGCGGAGCCATCGCGTGAAGCTGACCAAGGATCGTGAGAACATCGGTCACGGAGACTTCGTCCCACACATGAACCTCCATCAAGTCATCCATTTTATTGATCCGGTATGCCATCGAAAATCCCCCCTCGCGTCAAACTTCCAACCATTGGAAACTCCCCTACCCGATATTTCCAATGAATGGAAGTCCTGATTTCACATTCGGTTAAGCGGTGCAGATTCGCAGGCAAGCGTGAAGCCGGCGGCGGGAAATCGCGGAGGGCCGGATGAAATTACTGCGTCAGATAAATCATTTTCTGCGGCGTGCCGTCGCGCTCGATGTCAATGACGACGGCGTTGAGGCGGTTCTTGACGAACTCGCCGATGAAATATTCCGCGCGCGCCTGGCTGGTCATGTTCATCGAATTGACCTTGCGGATCACGTCGCCTTCCTGAAGCCCGACCGCCTTGAAGAAATCGCGCTCTCCCTCCTCATTGAGCCGGTAGCCGGCGATCTCGTCATTCTTGTATTCCGGCTTCATGGACATGTAGACCGCGGCGATGCGATCGGGATTGTCGAGCAGCTCCTGATAATAGTTGAGCAGCTCCCGCCTGTTCATGATCCAGCGCGTGTCCCCCACCCTCTTGCCGAATCGCGTTTCATCGAGAACCTTCTCCGACGCTGCGTTTCGCGCGACATTCGTTCCGGCCGCAGCCGCCGGCGCAGCCGGACTCGTCAGGCCAAGGATGAGCACCTCGCGCTCGCTGCCGCGCACCAGCACGGCCCGGTCCGCGCCGACTTCCTCCACCGTATAGCCCGCGACCTGCTCGCCCTGACCGACGATGGACTGCTGCTTCGTCTGCAAATCATCGAGGATCGCCTTGTGAACTTCACCCGCCCCGAACACAAAAAAAGTTCCCGCGAGGCGAAACCGGCGCGGCGTTTGATCGGCCGCATTGGTCGAAAGCCCCCTCCGGTTCGCGGGCGCAAACACGCTCCACGATTCATTCGCCACATGCGCCCCCGGCGCGAAATCCGCCGCCGGAATTTTCGCCGCCGCAGGCAGCGCGCCGTCCGGCGACATCTTCCAAAACGCAAACCCGCCGACCGCGACCGCCGCGATCGCGCAAATCCGCGCGAGCCAGGCCAGCAATATTTTTTGACGATCAGGCAACATTCCAAAACTTCCAACCATTGGGAAACCAGCTTCCCTCAATTTCCAATGATTGGAAACTCCGAACTTTCGCCCGGCGGAAAGTGTCGATGCGCGGAGCTGTAAGCCAGATTTTGTCCCCGCTTTCGCGGGCCACGGTCATTTATCTTGCCGCCGCGCGCGCGGCATGTGCGATCTACCCGAGGCTCACTCGCGCCGAACGCGATGGGAGCGGGCCGCTCCTCGCCTCCAATTTGATCTTGCTCCGGATGGGGTTTGCCCTGCGGCGAATCTCGCGATTCATCCCGGTGGTCTCTTGCACCGCCTTTTCACCCTTGCCGCACCTTCGCGCGGCGGTTTGTTTTCTGTCGCACTTTCCATCGCGCCGGTTTTCCCAACGCGTTCCCGGTTGCTGCGCGCGACCGGGACATCCTGCCCTGCGGAGTCCGGACTTTCCTCTGACGAGCTTTCGCCCGACAGCGACCGTTCGCCCCGCGCATCGACTCGGGCACACTATTTCCGCCCGCCGGAAAAGCAAGCTGCCGATTCCGATTCGCAAATTTCTCAAACCGGCCGGAGCGCCGATTTGCATTCGTCCTCGAATACAATCGGCCCTCTCCTCTATGTTCCGCGGCCATGAAACGTTTCTTCTTTTTGATCATCGTCCTCGCCGCCGCCGCGAACGCGCAAGTTTCAAGCAACGAAATTTCCACGCCCGTCGCGCCGATCGCCGCGATTCCCTATCGCGGTTTCACCAACGCCATCCCGATGCAAAACGAATTTCTGCGCGCCGTCATCGTCCCTCAAATCGGACGGCTGATGGAAATTGAACTGCTCGATTCCGAGAGCCCGCTGCGCGCCGACGCGATGCTCGACAAGGGAAAATCCAGCGACACCAACACCTGGGCCAACTACGGCGGAAGCTGGGTCTGGCTCGCACCGCAAAATCTCTGGCCCGAACATTTCGGTCGCGGCTGGCCGCCTCCGCTCTTCGATTCGCCCTCCGCCGACTGGACCGCGTCCGCCTGGAAACGCGCCGATGGCTCTTCGTTCTGCCGGCTGCAAATGAACGTCGGCGCGCCGATGCACGTTCGCGTCACGCGCGAATTTCTTCTCCCGCGAAAATCCGCGAAGCTCGAAATCACCCAGCGGATAGATCGCATCCTCGAAAGCAAAGTGCCCGTGACAATTTGGAACGTCGCCCAAGTCGGCAAGGCAGACGAAGTCGTTCTGCCGCTCGATCCGCAATCAAGCCTCGTCCAAATCAGCACCAACCCAATCCCGCAATCGGACGTCCTCGCGTGCTCGAATACCGTCGTGATCAGCGTGAAGAACATTGACGAAAACAAAGTCGGATCGACCTCGCCGAGAAGCTGGGTCGCCGGACGGCGCGGACTTCTCGTCTTGCTGGTGATCGCAAAACCCGGCGATGCGAAAGGCAGCTATCCCGAAGGCGAATGCCGCACCGAGATGTACACGAGCAAGGGCCTCGGTTACACCGAACTCGAAACCCTCAGCGAACAACGCCTGCTCTCGCCCGGCGAAACGCTCTCGAACACCGTCACGATGGAACTCTTCCGCGCGCCCGCCCCGATCAGCGGCTGCGCGTTCGCGATGTGGGCGCAACAACTGGTCGGTGAAATTCCGTTTCCCGCTGACGCGAGCGGATCAAATTCACCGGGACCGTTGAAGCCATGACAGGACTTGATTCGAGCCGTGCCGCCGACGAAACTGCGCGCCTTTTATGAATCCATCCGTTCTTGTCATCGACATCGGCAACACCAGCGTCACCGCCGGAATCTATCGCGGCGGCCGCGTTTCGCGCGTCGCGCGCCTCGAACAAAAAGACAGTTCGCCGGCGCGGCGCGTCGGTTTATTGCGACAAATTCTGCGCGGATCAAAAGTCGTTTCCACCGTCATCGCCTCCGTCGTGCCTAAAAAGAATTTCGATTGGACGAAGGCCGTCGCGCTTGCCGGCGGCGGACAGATCCTCTGGCTTCGTCACGCGACGAACATCGGATTGCCCGTCACGTATCCGAAACCCGAATCCATCGGCGCGGACCGCCTCGCCAACGCCTGCGGCGGCGCGATCCGCTACGGCCTTCCGCTCATCGTCGCTGATTTCGGAACCGCCGTGACGTTCGACCTTGTGACGAAACAGGACGGCTACGTCGGCGGAATCATCGCGCCCGGCCTTCCGCTCATGTTCGATTATCTTGCCGAAAAAACCGCGCTGCTTCCGCACATCGGTCCCGGCTTGTCAAAACATCGCGTCGGCAAAAGCACAATCGAGGCAATGCAACTCGGCGCGCAATGGGGCTATCGCGGCATGGCCCGCGGCATCCTCGAAGAGCTGCTCAAAACGCCCGGCCTGAAAAATGCGAAGCTCGTCGCGACCGGCGGCTACTCGAAATGGATTGTGGCGGGCATGAAACCACGCATGATCCTCGATCAGGATTTGACGCTGTTCGGACTCGGAAAGATTTTTGAACTGAACCAATGAAAACTCGCATCGACAAAAAATTCGCCGAGCTGAAAAAGGCCGGAAAGAAAGGCTTCATCGCCTACATCACCGCCGGCGATCCGACGATTGACGACAGCATCGAAATCGCGCTCGAACTTGATCGCGCCGGCGTGGACGTGATCGAACTTGGAATTCCATTTTCCGATCCGCTCGCCGACGGACCTGTCAATCAGGCCGCCGCGATGCGCGCGCTCGAAGCCGGCGCGACTTTGCCACGCATCATCGAAATTATCCGCCGCATCCGCGAGCACTCGCAGATTCCGCTCATGTGCTACACCTACACGAATCCACTCGCCGCGCCCGGCTTCGAAAAATCCGTCAGCGAACTTGCGGCGGCCGGACTCGACGGCCTGCTGATTCTCGATTTGCCGTTCGAAGAATCGCGCGGCGAATTGGAAATATTGAAAAAATATTCCGTGAACAACATCGCGCTCGTCACGCCGACCAGCCCCGACAAGCGCATCAAGAAAATCGTCCGTCACGGCAGCGGCTTCGTTTATGTCGTCTCCCGCGAAGGCGTCACCGGAATGCAGCAGCAGCTGAGCGTCGGCGCAAACGACCTCGTCGCGCGAACGCGGGCGCACACGAAACTTCCCATCGCTCTCGGCTTCGGAATATCGTCGCCCGAAACCGCGCGCGCCGCCGCGCAGGCATCCGACGGAGTCGTCGTCGGCAGCGCCATCGTGGACAGATTTTGGAAAGCCCCGCACACGCCCGAAGGCCGCCGCGAAGTCGGCGAATGGGTCGCGACGATGGTGCGGGCCGTAAAAGAGATTCCGTGACTTCCAATCATTGGAAAAGACGGACGCGGTAATTTCCAATCATTGGAAATCGCGATGAAGGAGAAGAAATGTCGAAACAGTTTGCAGTGATTCTGGCCGGCGGAAAGGGCGAGCGGTTCTGGCCGCTGTCCACATCGAAAAAACCGAAACAACTTTTGTCGCTCGTCGGCAATCGGACATTGCTTGGTCAAGCGGTCGAGCGATTGAACGGATTGATTTCGCCAGAAAACATCTTCGTCATCACGAACGCGGAACTGGTCGCGGGCTGCCACGAAGCCGCGCCAGAACTGCCGGCGGAAAATATCATCGGCGAGCCGATCGGACGCGATACGGCAGCGGCCGTCGCGCTCGGTGCGGCGCTGGTAAAGGCGCGCGATCCGAAGGGTGTTTTCTGCATTTTGACCGCGGATCACGTGATCGGCGAGCAGGATATTTTTCGCCGCACTCTCGACGCCGGCATGAAACTCGCCGCGAAAGAAGAGGTGCTCATCACCATCGGCATCACGCCGACGGAACCCGCCACCGGATTTGGCTACATCGAAAGCGCGAAGGCGCTCGGCGAAAAAGACGGCGTCGAATTTCTCAAGGTGAAGCGGTTCGTTGAAAAACCGGACCGTGCAACCGCGGAAAAATATTTGAAGAGCGAGAAATTTTTCTGGAACGCCGGCATGTTCATCTGGTCGGTGAAATCCATCGAATCGGCGCTGAAACAATTCCGCCCGCCGCTGGCGAAGCTGCTCGCGAATATGAAATCTGTGGCCGGTGAATCCACGTTTGCGAAAACGCTCGCCGACGAGTACGCGAAGCTGGAAAAGATATCCATCGACTACGCCGTGATGGAACACGCGAAGAACATAGTCGTCGCCCGCGCAACTTTTCCGTGGGACGACGTCGGTTCGTGGACGGCTCTCGAAAACCATTTCCCGAAGGATTCGAAAAACAACACGCTGATCGGCGACGCGGCGACACTAGACGCCCGCGGAAACATCATCATTTCGCGCGATCACATGACGGCGCTGGTCGGCGTGAAGAATCTGATCGTCGTACAGGTCGAGGGTGCCACGCTCGTATGCGCTCGCGACCGCGCGCAGGACATCAAACAACTGCTGGCAGAAATTCGGAAATCGGGACGGCATGAAGAACTGCTGTGATTCATGACCGGACGCATCCTTGGAATTGATTTCGGCGAGAAGCGCGTTGGCTTTGCCATAAGTGATCCGACGCAGATGCTCGCGACGGCAAAGGAAGTCGTGACGGTTCAAAGCCCGGCACACGCGGCAAACGAATCATCGCGGATCGCCCGCGAAACCGGCGCGGTCAAAATTGTCGTCGGGCTTCCGACCAACATGGACGGCTCGCGCGGTCCTGCGGCGGAGAAGGCGATCGCGTTTGTCGAGCTGCTGAAGACGAAAACTGCGATTCCGATTGTTTTGCAGGACGAGCGGCTTTCCACAAAATCCGCCCACGATTTCTTGATCGAGGGCGGCATGCGAAACGAAAAGCGAAAGCATATCGTGGACAAAGTCGCGGCGGAGATACTGCTTCAATCCCATCTGGACCGAATCGCCAGCAACCAATGACCAAGGACCACGAAAAAAAGACGCGACGGATGAAAGCCATCGTCGCATATGACGGAACAGCATTTTCCGGCTGGCAGGTGCAGGGCGACAAGCGGACGGTGCAGGCAGAGGTTGAACGGGCGATCACGGAAATTACGGGCGAGTCGCCGCGGATTTTTTGCAGCGGAAGAACCGACAGCGGCGTGCATGCGATCGGGCAGGTCGTGCATTTCGAAATCGCGGCGAAAATTCCAGCGAAGAAATTGTTTCTCGCCTTAAATTCAAAACTACCGCCCGACGTGCGGATCATGAAAATCGTGCGGGCTAAATCTGATTTCGATGCACGGTTTTCGGCGACGGGCAAAGAGTATCGCTATTTCATTTTCAACGGCCCGCAGTGCCCGCCGCATCTGCGCCATTTTCGCGCGCACGTTTATCGAAAGCTGGACGTGAAGTTGATGCGCGAGGCGACGGCGCAGCTTGTCGGCGAACACGATTTCGCGGCGTTCTCGGCGAACCCCGGCTACGAACGCGAAGGAACCGTGCGCACGATTCACGCGCTGACGATCCGGAAAACCAGCGGTGAAATCACGATTGCGGTGAGGGGCAATGGATTCATGTACAAAATGGTTCGGAGCCTCGCCGGATTTTTGATCCGCGTTGGAACGGGCGAGTTGCCAGCGAACGCGGCGAGAACAATCCTCGAATCGAAGCTTCGCACCGCGCACGTGCCGACTGCGCCGGCGTGCGGTCTTTTTCTCTGGCGCGTTTTTTATCGACCGACCAACTCACAAGCCGTGCAACATCCGAAGGCGTGAGGCCGGTCAGCGATTCAACACGTGCGGTGGCGGCTTCGAGGTGCGCGTGCGGATGGCTGTTGGTGACGGCGAGAACTTTCATTCCAGCGCCGCGCGCAGCGGCGATTCCAGCAGGCGTGTCTTCGATGGCGACACAAGCCGCGGAATCTTTCGCGTCGAGTTTTTTCAGGATGAGACGATAGCTTTCGGGATCGGGTTTGCTGGTTTTTACTTCGTCGGCAGTGACGATGGCCTGAAAATATTTCGCGATGCCAAGGCGCTCGATGACGGGTTCAATGTCCGTTCGGACCGCGCCGCTGCACAGGGCGGTTTTCAGTTTTCGATTGGAGGCGCGGATCAATTCGATGACGCCTGGAAATGGCCGGGCTTTCGCGGCGAGGTTCGGGAAGACGGCGGCTTTTTTGCTGGCGATCTCGTTCAGCAGTTCCGCGGGCAATTCGCGTTTGGTGCGTTGGAAATATTTTCGGATCGCATCGCGGTCATCGAAACCCATGTAGAAATTCCGGTAGTCGTCCCACGAAAATCCGAGGCCCATCGGCTTGAGCACGGCCTGATAGGCTTCGAAATGCACCGGCTCGGAGTCAACGATGATGCCGTCAAAATCGAACACGATGGCTTCAAGGGAAACGGGTGATGGCTGACGGATCATGTGCGGCGTCGTTTGAAAATCTCGAGGAGTTCGGCGAGCGGGCGCGCGTTCAGGACGTCTTTCGGTTCGAGCCACGCACGGCGCGCCTGCATCAGACCATGTTTGATGTTGTCGTAGTCGGCCAACGTGTGGGAGTCGGAATCAATGCTGATGAGCACGCCGGCTTCCTTGGCCATGCGGCAATATTTGTCGTCGAGGTCGAGGCGGAACGGATTCGCATTCAGTTCAAGAACGACGCCGCGTTTTTTCGCGTGCTCGATGATTTGCGGAATGTTGATCGCGTACGGAAATCGATCGGGCAGCAACCGTCCGGTTGGATGGGCGAAGATCGTGAAGTATGGATTGTCCATCGCCTTCATCACGCGCGCGGTCTGGAGATCTTCGGGCAGATTGAATTTGTGATGCACCGAGCCGATGACGAGGTCGAGCCGTGACAACACTGTGTTCGGCAAATCGAGCTGCCCGTCTTCGAGGATATCCACTTCGATGCCCTTCAGAACGCGGACGCCTTTGACGAGATGATTGACCTTGTCGATTTCGTCAATCTGGCGGAGGACGCGCTCGGCATCGAGGCCGTTGGCAACGGTGAGGCGCTTGGAATGGTCGGTGATGGCAATGTATTCATATCCGCGCGCCTTCGCGGCACGCGCAACTTCCTCGACGGTGAGCGTGCCGTCGGACTGATCGGTGTGGCCGTGCAGATCGCCGCGGATGTCGCGCAGCGCGACGAGCCGCGGAAGTTTTCCCGCAAGCGCCGCCGCGATTTCGCCGCGGTCTTCGCGCAGCTCCGGCGGGATGGCAGGAACTTCCAATGATTGGAAAATTGCGTCCTCGGTTTTTCCAATGATTGGAAGTTGCGATTTTTTTTCATCGTCCGCGTCGGCGGGGAACAATCCATATTCGTTGAGTTTCAGGCCGCGGTCCTGCGCGCGTTTTCGCAACGCGATGTTGAATGCCTGGCTGCCGGTGAAATACAGGAGGGCCGCGCCCCACGATTCGCGCGGCACGACGCGCAGGTCAACCTGCAGGCCGCTACGCAGACGGACGCTGGATTTGGTTTCGCCGTGCGCGAGGACGTCCTTCATTTCGTCGTAGGCGATGAAGCGGGCCATGACGGGGCTGCTGCTGGCCGCGCTGCAAAGGATGTCAACGTCGCCGACGGTGTCGCGTCCGCGGCGATAGCTGCCGGCGGCGGTGACGGAGTGGACGCCGGCAACTTTTTGCAGATGGCCAACGAGATTTTCGACGTAGGGAATCACGGCGGCGCGCAGGAATCGCCGGCCCTGCGCGGCCTGGGCGGTGAGTGACACCAAAATCGCGGCTTCAAGTTTTGCGCCGAAGCCGCGGATCTTTTGCACGAGGCCCTGTTCGCACGCCTGCTTGAGATCGTCGCGATTTTGAATCTTCAACTCGACGAGCAATTGCTTGAGCCGTTTCGGACCGAGACCCTGCACGCGCAGCAGATCGGTGATGCCGGGTGGAAATTCGCGGCGCAAGTTTTCGAGCGTATCCACGGTGCCGGTCATCACGATGGTTTCGATTTTTTGAGCGAGGTCCGAGCCGATGCCGTCAAATTGCGTCAGGTCCGCACCGACTTCGATGAGTTCGCGGATTTCCTGGCCGAGGCCGCCGATGACGCGCGCGGCGTTGCGATAAGCCCGGATGCGGAACGGATTTTCCCCGAGAATTTCCTGAAGATCGGCAATCTCCGTGAAGATCGCCTCGATGTCTGCGTTATGAACCGGCATTGCCATCGTGTAACATAGCACATGGTTTGCGAAAAGAATTTCGCGATTCCGTCTTGTTGATTATGTTCCCGCTCCATGCAGATCGTCGTTTTGGGAATGCATCGTTCCGGCACGTCGGCGGTGACCAGCCTGCTCGTCCGCATGGGCGCGCACTTCGGACCCGCCGAAGTTGAAATGGCCGCGCGGGCCGACAACCCGGCCGGGTTTGCGGAGCGCCGCGACGTGGTCACCATAAATGACGAGTTGCTCGCTGCTTCGGGAGCAGACTGGAACACACCGCTGGATTATGACCGCGCAAAAATTCCGCCGGCGGTCTTGATTCCGCTCCTCGAAAGGGCTCGGAAGATCGTCGGCGAGCTTTCGGCGAATCCACTGTCGGTGATAAAAGATCCGCGTTTCTGCCTGACATCTGATGTCTGGCTGCCCCTGTTTCCTCAGCCGGTCTGTCTTCTGGTCACGCGCAATCCGCTCGCGATTGCCCGTTCGCTCCAGCAGCGCGGCGACTGCTCGGTCTCGACGGGTCTGGCCTTGTGGGAGGCGTACCTGCGGGCGTCGTTGCGCGTTGCACGCAATTTTCCTCTCGCAACGATTGACTATGACAAGTTGATGACAGGCCCGAGAGCAGAGCTTGACCGGACGTTCAATGTACTTCGCGGACTCGGTCTTCCTGCCTCGCTGGCGAATCCAACTGAGCAAGAAATCTCAGAATCGCTCAAGGCGGACTTGTGCCACCATGTTTCGGCGTTCGCAGAATTCACCGGCTTCGCCACGCCTCAGCAGTTTTCCCTCTTTGATGAGCTTTGCAAAATCCCGATCAAAGAAATTCCGGATGCGGCGGTTTCCGCGCCGTCGCAGGAGGCCTTGCGATATTTTGCGTCCCGGGAAATCGCCGTTCGACGCGAATTGGACAGCCTGATGAAAGAACTGGCCAGGGCGGAAATCGTCCATCGCGGAACCGCGCGCAGTTTGCGAAATGCCCGCGACCGCGTCACCGATCTCGAAGCCAAGCGCGATTCCTTGCTAAAAGTGGTCGCCATTCTCATGGCCGAGGCCGAGGGCGCATGCGACGTAGTTCTCGACGCGATTCGAAGACCCGACCTGAAAACCGCTTTCTGGCTTTCGCATTTCCTTCGCAGGCGGGGCGTGACATCGGCCGATATTCAGGCCGTTGCAAAGCGGCTCTCCACGGCGTGGGCGGCCGGCCGCGAAGCTCTCGATATTTCCACCGACGGGAAAGGGTCGTGACCGGCACGTCGCAAAAGACACGCCGGGTCCTCGTGACCGAGATCGGCAATCGCAACACGGGCGACGAAGTCCAGATCGCCTCGACGATCAGACATTTTGCAGAAGCCGGCTGGAACGTTTCGCTGCTCTGCCGTGTAAAGCCCCGACCGGAAGTTTATGCAGGTCATCCGGTGGAGATTCACGATCTCGTTGTCGAAGATTTCTTCGACGATGTTTCGTCGGCCGGAGATTTGGTCGCCGCGTTTGCAGGCCGCCACCCCGACGCATATCGTCATACGTGCAAACTCGTGACTCAACACGATCTCGTTGCGGTTGCACCGGGTGGCCGCTTCACGTCGGGATACAACAATCCGCGTGCACTGCTGACGGCGGCTGTCGCGCAAAACTCCGGCATTCCTGTCGTGAATCTTCACCAGAGTGTCGGGCCGCTCGACCGGCAGGAACATCGTCGGCTCGTCGCCGAAATCTTTTCAAAAGCGACTTTGAATCTCGCCCGCGATGATCGCAGTTTCGATTTTCTGCAACGGCTCGGCGTGCCGCGTGAACGCCTCGTGCTCACGCGCGATATTTCGTTCGGCGAAGAATTCGCCGTAAATGCCGGTGTGAACTGCGATGTCGGAATCAACATCCGTTGTGGATTCAACGGTCGCGTGAATCTCGAAATTCTGCGCGAGTTCCTGATTCAACTCGGCCGCTCGCGACCCGGACTCCGCATCCTGATTTACAGTACAACTCACACGCCCGGCGGCGACGTGTTCAAAGCGGCAGATGGTCTCGCCGAGGTCGAAAGAGAGTTGCCCAGATGGGACGAATGTCTCCGGCTGCCCGCATCATGCAGTGTGAATATCAGCGACAGTTTCCATGGCGCGATCTTCAGCATGATCGCCGGACGCCCCGTAATTTGTTGCCAAACGGACTACAGTTCGTGGAAAATCGAAGGCATGAGCACGCCTGATTGTCCCGGCATCGAGGTCATGCCCGGTTTCGTCTCACGCGATGAAATCGCGTCATTGCTGGCGCGGACGCTGGATGCCCTGGACAATCCGCACCCAATCATCGCAACGCAAAATCGCCGCGTTGAACATGCGCGGATGTTGTGCGCCCGCGGCTGGCAGGCATTGGACGCGGTGTTGCAATCGTTCGAAACGGAGCGTGGCGCGTCATGCGCATAATCGCACTGATCGCGGCCTACAACGAACGGCGCTTCATCTCGTCATGTCTTGAGCATCTCCACAAGC
>CAIVKH010000377.1 GCA_903906425.1 uncultured bacterium | reverse complement strand
AGATCACGGGGCTGACGCCGGGCACGTTTTACAAGTTCCGCATCTGCGCCATCGGCAGCAGGGGGCTGGGCGCGTGGTCCGACACAATCACGCTGATGGCGGACTGAGCCATCGCCGCAGACGGGGCGACGGGGAACTGGATGCTGGTGATCGAGGCGACGATGTTCGTGACGTTCGAAGTCGTGGTTGTGTGGTCCGGCGTCAAGGTCGGCGGCAGCGATCCGGCGGGGATCTATGCTCGCGAGTCCGGTCTCGATCCTCTCGCGACGCTGACGGTGGAAGCGGCGTAGCGGGTTCCATAACGACGGATCTAGTCGCCGAATTGTACGATGACATCGAAAGAGAAGATGCCCTTGACGTTCTTCTTTTCTTCAAGAGTGATTTCGAGGCCGTTTTCGCTGTCGAGCTGCCGCAGATTCGCGCGCGCAATGTGTCCGGACCGCCCTGAATACTGACTGCCGACAAGTTTGGCGGTCGTGAAATCAATACCGTCGGGGATGACCATCTGCGTTTCGGATGCGGAGAATGCGCGGGTGCCGGGCCTGCCATAAGCAAAGCGGAACGGCGGCAGACTGTTCGTGAGCCCGATGATTTCATCCGGCCCGCAGCCGCTGTATGTGGACCAGGTCATCGAATTTCGGCGCACGACGAGCTTCTCGCGGTGACAGGAGGAGCCTTTGATGCGGAAGGAAGTCTTCAGGGCGGGCACGCGGCCCATCTCGGCGGTGAGGATGCCGGCCACGTTTGAATTGTTGCCGGCGCGGGCCCTTTCGATGGCCTTGCGATACCAGTAGCGTGCGCGTCGAAAGCAGTGCCACTGGTCGGCCAGATCAACCTTGCTCGCGATGAAAAGCCACTGGCGGGCGACGTTCAATTCGTCCGTCGTGCATTCGAGATCGGCGCTCGCGACCTGCTTCAGCACGCCACCTTTTCTGGCCAGCAGGGGCAGTCCTTGCTTCCAGTCGTCCTGATGAAAGCAAAGGTCCCGCCCGATGTCATAGTTGTCATTCGCGCTCGATGAGAGGGCGCCGTGCGGTCGCTCCAGCCATGCGAAAAGGGCGATTACTCCCGCGAGGCCCGCGAGCGCGAGAGCCAGTTGCAGCCGGCGTACCGGCGGAAGCGAACGGCGGGCCTTCAACAATTTCTCCAGTTTGGCGATGCTCGCGCTGAACAGTTCGTGCGACGGCTCGATGCCTTGGAAGAAGGGCAGTTGCTTCAAATCGTCGGGCAGCGGCTGCGCGGGCCATGCGAATTCGCGGCCCAGCACCGTGACGATGTTCTTTCCAGCCGCAATCGCGTGGGCGACTTCCCACCGGAGCCAGTCGCCCTCGTTAGTGCAGCGGTCCAGACTGCCGGCCGAAAGAATCACGACCACATCTTTGGACGCGTCGATCTCGCGCAAAAGCGACTCGTCGAATGGACCGCTCTTGAGATCCTCGACGTCCATGAAGACATTGAACCCGCGCTGCTTCAGGCTGTCGTTGACCAACCGCGCCAGTTCGGACCCGCCATCGCGGCGGTAACTGATGAAAATGCGCTCTCGTTTGTTCATGTGGGCTGTTCCGCAATATGTGCGGCGGCCACTGCTTAGTCACGGGAAAATTGCACGGACCATGGCCGCGCGTCTTTTCCAATGGTTGGAAATTGTGCGGGCCGTGATTTCCAATGATTGGAGGTTTGCGCGGGGGCGGGGTCAGAAGAGGCGGCGGAGGCGGTAGAATCTTTGCGGGGGCGCGGGGGCGTTGGTGTCGGTGATGAGGAGCGCGGAGGCGGCGGCGGTGACGGAGGTGCCGAGGGGCTGCCAGTCGGCGGCGCCGAGGTCGGTGGCGGATTCGGCGCGGTAGAGTCGTCCGCTGACGACGTTAGCCCAGTGGGTGTTCACGCCGTTGGTGCCGGCGTCGGGCGGGATGTCGGTTTTGGGCACGGTGAGGTTGGGGGCGTCGGGGGTGCCGCCGGTGGAGTCGCTTTGGGTCCAGCTGGCGGGGAGTTCGTTGTCGCTGAGGGGGTCGATGAGGACGAGGCTGGGGCCGGTGTTGGAGGGGGCGGTGGGCCAGGGCGCGCCGCGGGCGTAGGGGACGTAGTCGAGTTCGAGGTTGTTTTTGTCGCGCAGCCAGAGGGGCGCGCCGTTGGTGGGAGGCGCGCTGCCGCCCCAGTCGAAGACTTGCGCGGAGAGGCCGGTGTAGCGGTTGGAGTTGGCGGCGATGATGAGCCGATGGGTGGCGCCGAGGATGGTGCCGGCGGGGAAGGTGAATCCGATGCCGGCGGGGAACCATGCGCCGGAGAGGTCGCGGTTGGTGGGGCCGCGGTTGTAGAGTTCGACGAAGGCGGCGTCGTTGCTCTGGGCGGGCGGCGGGGCGTAGTGGATTTCGCTGATGAGGATGTTGTCGTCGGGGATGCGCGGGATGTCGCAGAGGTGGGTGAATTGCCAGGTGATGGTGCCGGCGGTGGTGTCGTGGGTGAATTCGATGACGCTCTTGTCGTCGGTGGGCGCGGTGGAGAGCAGGCCGGTGCCGAGGAGCTGGACGCCGTCGGGCATCCGATAGGAGAGGTTCGTGGCGGAGGTGCGGTCGCCGGCGACGACGATGACCTGGACGCCGTTGCTCTGGGCGCGCTGGAGGAGCGGATAGACGGCACTGTAGAAGTTGAGCTGGTTGGTGGTGAGGGCCGTGGTGCTCGCGGCGATGTTCGTGCTGCTCATCAGGAAGTCGAGGTCGGGATTGCCGCGCAGCCAGATGATGTGGTGATGCACGACGACCAGGTGCGTCTGGTTGCTGAGGCTCATGACGGTGTTGGAGACCATCGCGAGCTGCGCGCCGGTGATCTTCGCGGTGTTCTCCGTCGTGTCGAGAATGAGGATGGCGATGCCGTTGGTCTGGCAGGCGTACCAGTTGGCGCGCTTGGTGGCGTTGGTGAAGAGGCTCTTGTTCGAGGTGTCGTGGTTGCCGAAGGCGAGCATCGTGGTGGGGCTGGCCAGATGCAGGAAGCGATCGACATACGCGACGGTGTTGGTGCTGCCGGTGACCGACTCGGTGTAGTCGCCGCCGCCGAGCAGCAGGTCGTAGCGCGCGTAGTCGAGCCGCTCGAGCGGCCGCTGCACGCTCTGCGGCGCGGTGTCGTCGCTGCGGAAGTGGCCGATGAAGAGATAGTGCTTCACCGTGGCCTGCGCGGGGACGAGCGCCATCGCGCACGCGAGCAGGAGCAGGGTCAGCGCAGCCGCAGGGGAACGGGGCCGCGCCGCGGCGGTCGGGAAACCAATCAGACGATGGAACCGCGAAGTCATTTCAACACTCCCATCAACGGGCGCATCATGCGCGGATCCCGCCGCATTAGCACACGATTTCTTTTGCCGCGCATCCGGTCGCGCCGCCGCCCCAGTTCGAATCATTTTCCGACGACAGGAATGTCGCCGCTCCTTGTTTGAATCGTTTGCCGGCGGCGGGACGCCGCCGCTCCCAGTTCCAATGATTGGAAAGTTGCGGCGCGGAGGTTTCCAATGATTGGAAATCACCGGTGCCGCGGCGGCGGCGATCGCGTCATGCGGGCGGGCGGAATGGGAGGAGGTCTTTTTTGCGGTAGGCCAGGCCCTGGAAGAGGGCGACGATGTCGCCGGTTTCGTCGGTGACGGTGACGGTGTAGGTGCCGAGTTTGTGGTTCTTGGAAATTTCCTTCGCCTCGGCGGTGAGCAGGACGGAGCGCGTGGCTTTCATGAAGGTGATGCTGACGTTGGCGGCGACGGCCATGGTGCCGTGGCTGTTGCAGGCGACGGCGAAGGCGAAGTCGGCGAGGGTGAAGATGGCGCCGCCCTGCGCGATGCCGAGGGCGTTGTGATGTTGCTGCCCGATCTTCATGCGCGCGACGGCGCGGCCGGGGGAGGCGGATACAAGTTCGACACCGGCGGCAGAGGCGAAACGGTCGTTGGCGAAAAAGGCTTTTATTTCATTCATGGTTGTCCTGACTCTATCTTCATTGATTCCACGCGGCCAGCCCGATGAAACATCGCTGGCATTTTTTGTCCCGTTGTCGCTAGATTCACAGAAATGAATGCGACGATTCCGAAGTATTTCAATTTCTCTCACGACGTGGTGGAGCGGCTGGCCGGGACGAGGCCGCATGATGTGGCGCTGTGGTGGACCGACGAGCACGGCACGAGCGAACGAAAGATTTCCTTTGGCGAAATGGGCCGCGATGCGCGCAAGGCGTCGGCGTTTCTTGCGGCCGCGGGCATCCGCCGCGGCGACACGGTGATGGTGATCCTGCAGCGCGTGCCGGCGTGGTGGACGGCGATGCTGGGACTGATCCGTCTCGGCGCAGTTCCGATTCCGGGCACGCCGCTGCTCACGGTCAAGGACATCGCCTATCGCATCCGGGTGGCGTCGGTGAAGGCGATCATCACGGATGAGGCGGGCACGGCGAAGGTCGGTGCGTTCGACGGCATCCGGATCATCGCCGGCAGCGAGAAGGCCGGCTGGATCAATTACGAGGGCGGCATGCGCGATGCGGATGCGGGCGCGAAATTTGAGCCCACGCTCAGCGACGATCCGGGCATCATCTATTTCACCAGCGGGACGACGGGCGAGGCGAAGATGGTGCTGCACACGCAGGTGAGCTACGGGCTGGCGCATCGCATCACCGGCGGGTACTGGCTCGATCTCGGCGAGAAGGACACGGTCTGGGCGCTGGCCGATACGGGCTGGGGCAAGACGGCGTGGTCGAATTTTTTCGGGCCGTGGAACATGGGCGCGACGGTGTTCGTGATGGACATGCGCGGCAAGTTCGAGCCGGAGCTTGTGCTGAAGACGCTCGCGAAATATCCGATCACGGTCTTTTGCGGGCCGGCGACGGCGTACCGGATGCTCGTGCGAATGGACGTAGCGTCGTATCGCTTCCCGCATCTGCGCCACTGCGTGAGCGCGGGCGAGGCGCTGAATGCGCCGACGTATGATGCGTGGAAGCAGACGACCGGCATGGATGTTTATGAAGGCTACGGCCAGACGGAAACCGTCCTGACGATCGGAAATTTCCGCAGCGAGCATCGCGAAATCCGGCCCGGCTCGATGGGCCGTGCGGCACCCGGATTCGAGCTGGCGATTGTGGATGAGGAAGGCGTCGAGGCTCCGCTGGGGCAGGCCGGCCAGATTGCGATCCGCGTCGTGCCGGAGCGGCCGATGGGCATGTTCAAGGAATACTGGCGCAATCCCGAGGAGACGGCGTCGCGCTTCGTCGGGCCGTGGTATCTGACCGGCGACGTCGCGCGCAAGGATGCCGACGGCTATTACTGGTTCGTCGGCCGCGCCGACGACGTGATCAATTCGTCGAGCTACCGCATCGGCCCCGGCGAGGTCGAGAGCGCGCTGCTCGAACATCCGGCGGTGCTCGAGTCGGCGGTCATCGGCGTGCCGGACGAAACGCGCGGCGAAGTCGTCAAGGCATTCGTCGTGCTGCGTTCCGGATTTGTCGCGAGCGACGATCTCGCGCACGAGTTGCAGGCGCACTGCAAGAGAGTGACCGCGCCGTACAAATATCCGCGGCTGGTCGAATTCATTGCCGCGCTGCCGAAAACCATCAGCCACAAAATCCGCCGCACGGAACTCCGCTCGCTCGAGCATCAGCGGCGGCGGTCGGCCGAAGCAGCGGTTTGATCCGCGTCACATTGCGCGATTCCCTGCGGCCCCGCGGATGATTTGTCCGGCGCGTCGCCATTGCCGATCCGGATTTTCGGGGACGAGGACGGGCGCGAAACGAACCTCCAATTTCCAATGATTGGAAATGTCGGCCGCGCAAAGTTCCAATGATTGGAAATTGCGAAAGCCGCGGCCGATCGCGCCGAGGAAAAGGCCGCCACGGGGCATCGTGGTTTCCACGAGGAGCTAAAGGCGGGCGGCACGATGTAAGCATTCCCGCGAGAGTCTAAAGTGCAAGCGTGAGAACGACGGGGAAAGATGGCAAGCCGGCCGCGGGGGGCATCTTGGAGGATCAGTGCTCACACAGTCCGCATCCGCCGGGCGACGACGGCGCGGTCATGAAAGGAATGGCCGACCCGGTTGAATTCATGAGGCGCTTTGATCGCGCGATTGATTCCGGCCGCGGCGATTTGTCGGTCATCACCATTCATGTGGACAGCCACGACATGGTCCAGCGAAATCATGGCGAGAAGATCGCATCGTTGCTGCTTGCCCACTTCGGCCGGCTGGTCTCGATGGACCTCAAGCATGAAGATTGTCTGGCCCATTTCGGCGACGGCGATTTCATGTTGCTGCTGCCAGATGAAGACGCGGAGGCCGCGAAAGCAACGCTGGCGCGGATTGACCTGACACTGATGTGCAATCCCTATCCGCTGCCGGCGGGCAATGGTTCGATCCGGATCAGGATTTCATCCGAGTGTTCGCAAGTTCCGGCCTGCGCCAAGCCGGAACACTTGCGGACTGCCGAGCCGGCGGGCGCGTGAGATGGAGGGGGATTTTGCGTGAACAGCGAGAGTCATCCTGGGCGGCAAACGTTATCGGGCCAGAAGAGCATCATCCTCGTGGAGGACGAGCCGTTGGTGAGAAATTTCTTCGGCCTGGTGTTGCGCCGCGCCGGCTATCACGTCTTCGAGGCCGACAACGCGGACATGGCGAAGGCCTACGCGAGCAACGGCCACCACGTCGATCTGCTGATGACCGACTATCAGATGCCCGGCATGAACGGCGTGCAACTGGCGCGCTGGTTCCGCCAGAAGCATCCCGAAATCCCGGTGCTCGTGGTCACCAGCCTGCCTGACGTCGCCACGATGGACGCCATGTATCATGCCACCTTCGTCTGCCGCGCCAAGCCGATCCTCGCGCACGAACTTCTCGGCACCGTGGAAGAGATGTTCGTCACAGATGCCGCATGAACGATCGGCAGATTTTCCCCTCGGCGTTTCGCCAGTTTTCCGCGCCCGAACATTTCCAATCATTGGAACCCTGCGGGGCCGGGTTTTCCAATGATTGGAATTTGCGGAAATCGCGTGTCGGAAACAAAACCGCGTGGCGAATTGATCTCCGTCGCTGCAGTGCCTATGATGCCGGCCACGGGGAACATCGCGAATCCGATCGCGAGACAATTTGCATGAGGTGGCCGAGGTGAATGCGAAAAAATCAAAACGCTCCATCCGGAAAAAAACAGCGGCAGGGACGACGACTGCGCCGGCGGTTCCCGTGGTTGCCATCGGGGCGTCCGCGGGCGGGCTGGAGGCGATCACGCAGTTGCTGCAAAAGCTGCCGGCGGACACGGGCATGGGCTTCGTTTATGTGCAGCACCTGGAGCCGCGCCACAAAAGCAACCTCGCCGAAATCCTTGCGCGCATCACCAGCATGAGCGTCGTCGAGGTGACCGACGGCATGCGCGTCGAACCGAACCGGATTCATGTGATTCCGTCGAATGCGACCATGGGGCTTTTCCACGGCGTGCTGAACCTGTCGCCGCGCGACGAAAGCCCGGAGTCGCGCTACGTGATTGATTATTTCTTCCGCACGCTGGCGGATGACCGCGGCGAGCGAGCCATCGCCATCGTACTTTCCGGCTCGGCGTCCGACGGCGCGCTGGGCCTCAAGGCGGTCAAGGCGGCGGGCGGCGTCGCGTTCGTGCAAGAACCGAAGTCCGCGAAATATGACGGCATGCCGGCGAGCGCCATCGCGACGGTGCAGCCGGATTTTGTCCTGCCGCCCGAAGCCATGGCCGCGGAGCTGGGCCGGCTGGCCCGGCATCCGTATCTGGAGCGGACCCGCGAGCGCGACAAGGCCTTCGCCGCGGAACCGCCGGATGCGATGCCAAAAATCTTCCAGATGCTGCGCCAGGCGACGGGCGTGGATTTCTCCTTTTACAAGCAGAGCACCATCGGCCGCCGCATCGCGCGGCGGATGGCGCTGCTCCGGATTGATTCGCCGGACGAATATGCGCGCCACCTTCAGCAGCACGCGGCGGAGGTGCAGGCGCTGTTCGATGAACTGCTGATCAACGTGACGCAATTTTTCAGGGACGCGGAAATGTTCGCGGCGCTGAAGAAGAAAGTTTTCCCGCGCATCATCGAGGGCAAGGACGCGAAGGCGCCGGTGCGCGTCTGGGTGCCGGGCTGTTCGTCGGGCGAGGAAGCCTATTCGCTGGCGATGGCGCTGGTGGAGTTCATGGATGAACGCGGCCGGCACGCACCGATCCAGCTTTTCGCGACGGACATCAGCGAGGCCACGATCATCCGCGCGCGCGCCGCGGTGTATCCGGAGAACATCGTCGCGGATGTTTCGGCCGAACGCCTGAAGAAATTTTTCGCGCCGCACGAAAACGGCTACCGGATCAACAAGAAGATTCGCGAAATGTGCGTGTTCGCCTGCCAGAATGTGATCCGCGATCCGCCGTTCTGCCGGCTCGACCTGATCAGTTGCCGGAACCTTTTGATTTATCTCGGCGGCGAGCTGCAGAAGAAAATCATCCCCGTTTTCCACTACGCGCTGAACCCGTCGGGCCATCTCATCCTCGGCACGTCCGAGTCGGTCGGCGAATTTTCCGATCTGTTCGCGCTGGTGGACAACCGGCATAAAATCTACTCGCGAAAAACCGCCGTGGCGCGGCTGCCGGCGGATTTCGGGGCCGGCAATTATGCGGATCGCCTGCAGGCCGCGGAGAAGGCCGCCGGGGCCATCGTGCGCCCGCTGGCCGACCTGCAGCGGGCGGCCGATCTGATGGTCCTGGCCAACTACGCGCCGCCGGGCGTGGTGGTGAACGACCAGATGAACATCCTGCAATTTCGCGGCCAGACGGATCGTTTTCTCTCGCCGTCGCCCGGGGTCGCCAGCCTCAGTCTTTTCAACATGGCACGGCGCGGGCTGCTGGCGGACTTGCGCGCCGCCGCGGAGGAGGTGCGCGAAAAAGGCATCGCCGCGCGACGCGATGGCGTGATCATGAAAGACGGCGGCAGAACGATTCGCGTGAACATCACGGTGTCGCCGCTCGGACCCCGCAATGAGAAGAGCCGGAGTTTTCTGATCCTCTTCGACGAGCAGACCGCGCAGACGGCGGCGGAAAAGGCCGTGCGGACAACCGGCCGGGCCGGCGCAAAGAACGCCGAGCTGCGCCGCGAGATGGAGGAATTGCGGCGGGAATTGCAGGAATCGAAGCGGGATTTACAGATCACGGTCGAGGCGCAGGAAGTCGCCAACGAGGAACTGCGCGCGGCCAACGAGGAGATCCAGTCGAGCAACGAGGAATTGCAGAGCACGAACGAGGAGCTTGAGACCGCGAAGGAAGAATTGCAGTCGGGCAATGAGGAGCTGACCACGCTCAACGAGGAGCTGGAGAACCGCAACGCGGAGATGCGCCAGCTCATCGAGCAACAGGACAACCTGCTGAACAACGTCGATATCGCGATGATCATGCTCACCGGCGATCTGCGCATCCGGCGCTTCACGCCGCTGGCCGGAAAGGAACTGAACCTGATCCCGACGGATGTGGGCCGCCCGCTCAGCGACATCAACCTCGGCCTCGACGCGCCCGACCTGATTTCGCTGATCGGCCAGGTCATCGCGACGCTGCGGACGGACGAGCGCGATGTCCTGGGCAAGAACGGTCGGTGGTATCGCATGCGCATCCGCCCCTACCGGACCGCGAACGACAGGATCGAGGGGGCGGTGCTGTCGTTCGTGGACATCTCCGCGCTCAGGCGGAATGCGGAGAAGGCGGCGCGATCCTATGCCGAGGCGGTGGCGGAAACCGCGCGCGGCCCGATCCTCATTCTCGACGCGGACATGAAGGTGATCAGAGCCAATCACACGTACTACAAATTCTTCCGCGTCACACCGGCGGCCACCGAGGGGCGGGATATTTTCGCGCTGGGCACCGGGCAGTGGGACGTGCCGAAGCTGCGGAAGCTGCTCGTGGAAATTATTCCTCAGAAATCCGCGATCGAGGATTATGAAGTGACACACGATTTCCCCGGCATCGGACGACGGTCGCTGCTGTTGAATGCCCGCTGCCTGCGCGAGAGCGACCACGGCGCGCAATTGATCTTGCTGGCCTTTGAAGATGTGACGAAACGCGAGACAGAAAAGAGCACGGGCGGTGAAGCGAACTGACAAAATATTTTTTCGTCCGCGGAGTTTCCAATGATTGGAAGAACCGCAGCCGCAAACTTCCAATCATTGGAAGAGATGGTGCCGCCGGGAAACGGACGATGCCGCGTGGAACGGCCTGCCAGATTGCCCGACGACGGGACGGCCATCGTGGTTAATGCCCAACCGTCGCCTGCTGATGCTTTGGGGAGCTTGAAACTTGCTTCAAGTTATGCATTCCCCGGTGCCGGGAGCTCGCAACTTGGACCAGGTTATGCATTCCCCGGTGCATGGAACGCGCAACTTGGTCCGGGTTATGCGTTACTTTGCTCAAGTTGCACGATCTTACCTTCATGTTGCGCAATAGGTTATGCACGCATCGCCCGCCTTGTACCTTCCGAGGCAGGATTTGCGGACCTTTCAGCAGCAGGAACACGCCATGAAAGACAATAAAAAGCTTCCGGATGAGGCCGCGGCGCTTCGGGCGCGCGCGGAAAAGAAGGTCGAGAGCGAGCGCACGAAGCCCGACAAGGCGTCCGATTTTGCGGCGGTCCTGCACGAGTTGCGCGTCCACCAGGTCGAACTGGAGATGCAAAACGAGGAGCTCCGGACCGCGCAGCGGGAACTGGAACAGTCGCGGAACCGGTACGCGAGTCTTTACGATTTTGCGCCGACCGGCCACCTGACGCTGGACGCGGCCGGCGTGATCCGCGAGATCAATCTGACCGCCGCAAACTGGTTGAACCAGGAACCGGCGCGCCTGCTGGGCCGGCCGTTCCTGCATTTCCTGCTTTCAGAATCGCGCTCCGTTTTTCTCGATCATCTGAAGCTGCTGGCGGATCAGCGGAACGAGTTCGAGGTGGTGCTGGCCGTGCGAGGCGGAATCAGCAGGCCGGTTCAACTGCTCACCACGCCCGCCCGCGATGGCGAACACAGCGCGCCCATGATCTGGGTGGCCATGGTGGACATCGGCCAGAGGGTCCAGGCGGACCGGGCGCGGCGAGAAAGCGAACTGCGAATCCGGACGCTGGCCGGCAACCTGCCCGATGCCGTCCTGTATCAGATCACCGGCGACGCGAAGGGCAACCGCCGCTTCACCTACGTCAGCGATGCGGTCCTGCGCGTCTGCGGCGTGGGCGTCAAAGCGGTGCTGGCCGACGCGAACGTGCTCTATTCGCAGGTGCTGCCCGAATATCTGCCCGGCCTGATGGCCGCCGAGGATAGGGCCGCTCGCGAAGGCAGGGCTTTCCGCCACGAGTTTCAGGCCCGCCTGCCCGGCGGAAAAATCCGCTGGTTCGCGCTCAGCTCCACACCGCACGTGTTGCCCGACGGCAGTGGCGTCGGCGACGGCGTCCTGACGGACATCACCGAGCGCAAACAGGCCGAGGAGGCGCTGCGCGAACTGAACGATGAACTCGAAGAGCGCGTGACCGGACGCACGGCGGAACTTGCCTCCGCAGAAGCCAAGTACCGCGGGCTGGCGGAAAACACGCTCGACATCCCCTGCCACATCGCCGCCTCCGGCGAAATCCTCTACATCGGCCCGCAGGCGCGGCGCTACGGATTCGAGCCTGAAGAAATCACCGGCAGGAATTTTCTCGACGTGATCCATCCCGGCGACCGCGAGCGCATGTCCGCCGATTTTTCCATGACGCTGACGTCCGGCGAGGCAATCCCCTCGGAGTTTCGCATCCAGTCGCCGGATGGCCGCGTGCACTGGTTCGAGGAACGCAGCGGCATTGACCGCGACGCGGCCGGCAGGATTACCGGCCTGACCGGAGTGTTGCGCGACATCACGCAGCGCAAAACCGACGAGCAGGCGCGGCGCGAAAGTGATGAGCGCTACCATCAACTCTTCGACACCATCTCCGACGCGGTCATGGTCTTTGACTTCGAAACCCGGCAGATGCTGGAGGTCAATGCCGCGTCGCTGCGCATCTACGGCTACACGCGCGAAGAATTGCTGGCGCTGACCTACAGCCAGATCACGACGGAGCCTGAACGGTCTGAGGAGGCCATCAGAGAGACGGTCGAAGGACGTGTTTCGCACATACCGCTGCGCTACCACCGCAAGAAGAACGGCACGGTGTTTCCCGTGGAAATTACAGCCGGCACAATTCGCATGGACGGCCGGACACTGGTCTGCGGAATCCTCCACGACATCTCCGACCGCAAGCGCACTTACACGGCGCTGGCCGAAAGTGAAAGCCGCTACCGGCACCTCTATGAACAATCGCCCATCGGCATCTACCGCACGACGCCGGACGGCAGGATCGTGCTGGCCAATCCCGCCATCGTGCAAATGCTCGGCTATGATTCTTTCGAGGAACTCAGTGCGCGCAATCTCGAAGCGGCAGGGTTTCCGCCCGACAGTCCGCGCAGTCGCTTCAAGGAACTGATGGATCGCGACGGCAAGGTGCGCGGCTTTGAAACGGTGTGGCTTGCCAAGGACGGCGGGCGGATCATCGTCGAGGAGAACGCGCGGACCATCCGCGGGCCGGATGGCGCGATTCTTCACTACGAGGGAACCGTCGAGAACATCACGGCGCGCAAGCAGGCCGAAGAAGCGCTGGCCGCAAGCGAGATGCGTTTCCAGCGGATGGCGGCGAATATCGAGGACGTGCTGTATGCCGTGGATGGCAAAACTGGCGAATTCCAATATGTCAGCCCCGCGTTCGAACGGCTGTTCGGCTACACACTCGATGATGTGACACGTGCCGGCGGGCGGGAGAAATTCCTCTCCGCGATCATTCACGAGGGAAAATTCGCCGAGCAGCAAAGTGTTTTCCGCTCCATGCAGGCGGGTGGAACCACGGAATCGAGACAGTGGGAATCATGGTGGCGTTGCAAAGACGGCACACTGCGCTGCATTGAGGATCGCTGGATCCCCGGCTTTGCCGGCCAGGGACTGGCCTTCACCTATGGCGTGCTGCGCGACATCACGGAACGCAAGCAGGCGGAACGGGCGGCGCAGGCATCGCGGCAGATACTGCAGACCGTGGTCAATCACATGCCTGCCGCCGTTTCTCTTCTTCGCGGCAGCGACCTGCGGATACAACTGGTCAACCCCGCCTACCAGGCCATCGCGCCCGGCAAGGAGATGACCGGAAAAACTTTTAACGAACTCTGGCCCGAGACAGGGCAGGACTTCGCCGCGATCTGCCGCCGCGTGCTGGAAACGGGCGAGCCGAACCAGGTCCTGGACGAGATGAACATGATCCGTCGCTCACCCGGCGGGCCGCTGGAGAAGGCATACTTCAGTTGGTCGCTGTTTCGCGTCCAACTGCCTGGGGACGAAGGCTGGGGACTGCTGAACACCTCATGGGAAACCACCGCGCGTAAACGGGCAGAAGAAACCCTGATGCTCAGCGAGAAGCAGTTCCGTGCGATGTTCGAGACCGCCTCCATCGGCATGGCGCAGGCCGATCTCCAAACCGGGCGGTGGCTGCGCGTGAACCGGAAGATGTGTGAAATCACTGGTTACTCCGCCGACGAGATGCTCAAGCTGCGCATATCCGACGTTACCCACCCCGAGGACCGGCAGCGTGATTGGGAGTTGTTCCAGCGCGTCATACGCGGCGACCAGCCCGACTATCACCTCGAGAAACGTTACATTCGCAAAGATGGCTCGCTGGCGTGGGTAAACGTGAACATGACGGTCGTCTACGATGCCAACGGTCAGCCCCTGCGCACAATCGCCGCGATCGAAGACATCACCGAGCGCAAGCGGGCCGAGTCGCAACTCCGCCTCGAGGATGCCGCGCTGGCCGCGGCGGCCAACGGCATTGCCATCGTGGATCGCGACGGCAACATCATCTGGGTCAACGCGGCCTTCTCCTCCATGACGGGCTACTCGCTCAACGAAGCGCGCGGGCAAAATCCGCGCGTGCTGAAATCCGGCTATCAGGACGACGCGTTCTACAAAAACATGTGGCGCACCATCCTCGCCGGCGAAGTCTGGCACGGCGAACTCGTGAACAAGAAGAAGGACGCGTCGCACTACAACGAAGAAATGATGATAACGCCGGTAAAGAGCGCCGCCGGAAAGGTCACGCATTTCATCGCCATCAAGCAGGACATCACGCGGCGGAAACGCATGGAACACGAAATGATGACGGCCATCGAGCGCGCGCAGGAACGCATCGGCCAGGATTTGCACGACGGCCTCTGCCAGATTCTGACCGGCGCAAAATTCAAGACCGCGCTGCTCGGCCAGAAGTTGCAGGGCTGGTCGCCGCTTTCGGAAGCGGGCGACGCGGCGGCGATCGAAACACTGCTGGACGAAGCCATCGAACAGGCCCGAGGCCTGGCCTACGGATTGAATCCCGTCAAGGCCGACACCGGAGGCCTGATGGAGGCGTTGCAGCAGCTGGCAGCCAGCGTGGACTCGGAAACCGGCCCGCGATGCGTCTGCCACATTTCCAAGCCGGTTCAAATCGCGGACCGGTCCGTCGCGCTGAATCTTTACCGCATCGCGCAGGAGGCCGTGCAGAATTCGCTGAAGCACTCCGGCGCGAAAAACATCTGCATCGAGCTGACCCGGCGCGCAGGCGCCAACACGATGACGGTGAGCGACGACGGCGCCGGAATGAAAGCCGCAGACGCATCGGGAACGGGATTGATCAACATGCACGCGCGCGCCGAACTCATCGGAGGCAAACTAGAAATCAAGACATCTGGCGGCCGGGGCGTAAGCGTCATTTGCCGCTTGCCGCGCGCCGGCAAAACCAGCGGGAGTTCACCATGAAAGCACCTATCCAAAACTCGACGAATAGCCGGAAGCGCCGCGTGTTTCTTGTCGAAGATCATCCGGTCACCCGTGAAGGCTTCGCGCAACTCATCAACTTTCAAGCCGACCTGGCGGTATGCGGCCAAGCCAGTTCCGCACAGGAGGCGCTCAAGGAAATTCCCCGCACGAAGGCCGACCTGGCGATCGTGGATATTTCGCTGGAAGGCGGCAACGGCCTCGACCTCATCAAAGATCTCGCCGCTCAGCAGGCGGGCCTCCCCGTGCTGGTGCTCTCGATGCACGATGAAAAACTTTACGCCGAACGCGCGATCCGCGCCGGCGCGCGCGGCTACATCATGAAGGAAGAGCCCACCGCCAAAGTGCTCAACTGCATCCGCACCATTTTGAACGGCCACATCTGCGTCAGCGACACGATCCACACACAGCTGATCGGGCAAATGAGCGGAAAGAAGAACGGCCAGGTGTCCGGCGTCGAGCGCCTCAGCGACCGCGAACTGGAAGTCTTCGAACTGCTGGGCCACGGCCGCGGCACCCGCGAAATCGCCAAACACCTGCGCGTCAGCATCAGCACCGTTGAAACCTATCGCTCAAACATCAAGAGCAAGCTGGGCCTCACCACCGCCATGGATCTCGTCCGCGCCGCCGTTCGCTGGACCGAAGCCCACGATTGACCGTCCCCCCACCCCGCACTTCCAATGATTGGAAACGCCGGCGCCGGAACTTTCCAGTCGTTGGAAAAATCCTCCGCGCCAACTTCCAATGATTGGAAAAAGAGCGACGACAAATTCCCAATCATTGGAGAAACCCGCAGGCGCAGACTTCCAATGATTGGAAACTCGGTGCGCCGGCCCGCCGGAGCGGCATCGCCAGCGCAAACAGAATTTATCGCGCCTTCGCGTAGTGCTCTTCGACCTTCGTCCAGTTCACGACGCTCCACCACGCGGCGACATAGTCGGCGCGGCGGTTCTGATAGTTCAGATAATACGCGTGCTCCCAGACGTCGATGGTGAGGATCGGCGTACACTGGCAGTCGGCCACGTTCATCAGCGGGTTGTCCTGGTTTGGCGTCGAGCAGATGCACAGCGCCTTGTCCTTGCCCACGCCGAGCCACGCCCAGCCGGAGCCGAAACGTCCGACGGCCGCCTTGCCGAACAGTTCCTTGAACGCATCGAGGCTGCCGAATTTCGCGTCGATCGCCGCGGCAAGAGCGCCGGTGGGTTTTCCGCCGCCCGCCTTCATGATCTGCCAGAAGAACGTGTGATTCCAGTGGCCGCCGCCGTTGTTTCGGACGGCTGTTCGGACGTCCTCGGGAAGCTTCGACACGTCGCGGATCAGGTCTTCCAGCGACAACTTTTCCAGCTCTGGATGCTTCGCCACCGCATTGTTCAAGTTCGTCACATATGCGGCGTGATGTTTGCCGTGATGGATTTCCATCGTCCTTGCATCAATCGCCGGCTCGAGCGCGTTCGACGGATACGGAAGCGGTGCTAATTCAAATGCCATAAACTTTTCCCTTTCAATTTTCTCTCCTATTGTGAGCGAAATATAAGGGTGGAACTGAGGTTGTCCAATGACGCGCCGAAGAAAATCATGAATAATACTTAACCTTCGACGCGCGCCTTTCGACGCATGAAAATCTGACAGGATCACCAGCCGATTGCGTCCCCGACGCGGACGTTGAGCGTCCCGGCGCGGCAGATTCGCGGCGCCGGGCCGGATCGAAATTATCCGTCACTTTGCGTTCGAAGGCACCGCGGGTCTCGCCTGAACCGGCGCTGATGATTGGAGGACCTTCGCCGCGCCAAGATCGCCGAGCCGCGCCTTGTCGAGATCGGTCCAGAGCGTGCCGGGACCGGCGTGGATGATGTTGAGCGTGATCGTGTCGCTGAGATTCGTGGCAAATACATATTGCGAGTAGGCCGGCGGATCCTTGAATGCCTTCGCCTTCAACTCGAGTCCCTTCGCCCGTTCGCCCTCGACAAGCTGCACGACCTGCGCTGCAGCCTGCCCGACGGTGCGGGCCATGTCGGCGTTGACTTCGGCGGTCTTCTTGCCGATCTCGGCGGTGAGTTTCGTCGTCCCGGCTTTCAGTTCGGCGACGGCCTTCTCCTGTTCGGCCAGAATTTCCGCGCGCATCTTCTCGGTTTCCTGAAGAACCTTCTCGCGGCTCTGGTCAATCATGCCCATCTCGGTGTTCAGCTCAGCCTGCTTCTTCGCTGTGTTCTGCTTTTCCTTGTTCGTCAGGTCCTGCTCGACGGCGATACTGGCATCCTGGAATGGCGTGAGGATTTGCTCGGGAATGAGGATGTGACGGATGAGCGCGTTGTGAACCTTGATCTTCTTCTCGGCGAGCGTGCGGGCGATCGAGTCGGTGAGGTCGTTCTGAAACTTCTCGCGGCCTTCTCCCATGATGAAGTCCTTCGCACCGTACTGCGAACCCTTGAGCCGTGAGATGGAGGCGATCTGCGGCAGGATGATCGTGTCCACAACTTGCGGGAGATCGCCGTAGTTCTTGTAGATTTGCGCGATGCTGTCGGGTGTGAATTCGAACTCGACGGTCATGTCGAGGCTGATATCGAAGCCGTCGCGCGAGGGGAAGTTGACCTGCTGGTTGAAGCTGAGCGTGGGCGTGTCGGGCATCTGGCCTCGATTGACCTGTCCCTGTTCAGCGACCTGTTTCGCATCCTCGGTTCCGGGCGCGTACTCCTGCGCACCGCGCGAATACGATGAGGCGGCCTTGGCTTTCTGTGGTGCCGCAGGTTGCGCTTGAACCTTGTTCCAATTCGCGCCGTTCTGGGCGATGTAGTCGTTGCGTTTCTGCATCTGCTGCTGGACGGTGTTCGCGTTGAGAAGCTGGATGGCCTCGTTGCCGCCGGTGAGCTGGCCTTTCGTATAAACCTCGCCGCCGTGTTTCAGCAGCGAGATCTGGTTCACGCCGATCTCCAGCACGTCCACCTTGAATTCCTTCGGGTTCACGTAATACAGCCCCGGCTGGAGGATGTCCTTGCGCGTACCCTTCTGGTTCGGCCCGGCGAACTGACCGGGCGGCGTCTGCTCGCCCGACTGGCTGGACACCACGCCGACATAGCCGATCTGGATGCTCGTCGCGTCCAGAATGTCCACCTGATAGCCGTAGGGATTGAGCCGGTAGCGGCCCGGCCCGAGCACGCCGCGCTGGATGCCCTTCTGTCCGGGGCCGGCGATGAATTCTCCCTCCGGCAGATTCGTTCCGACTTTCGCCGTCACGAGGCCGACCTTGCCCGGCTGGATGAAATAGGCGGGCTTGATCTCCCAGTCGTAATAATACGGATTGAGGAAATGCCGTCCCTCGCCGAGCACGCGCTCCTGAATGCCCTGCTGCCCTTCGCTGGCCAGGATTTTCCCCGGCTCCAGCGGCTTGCCCACATTCGCGCGGATGACCGCCATCTCTCCCGGACCGACATAAAACCGGCAGAAGAACCACTGCCAGATTCCCCACGCGCCACCGATGAATACCGCGAGCACGAGTACCGTTCCAATGAGACCGCGCTTCATGGCTGGCCTCCTTTCTGGGGAGGCTTCGCCGGGATGATTGCACCGCCGAGGCTGTTCTCATCATCGCCCGTCAGGATGCTCTGAATCCGCGGGGCGAGTTTTTGATACAAGGTGTACCGGGCGAAATTCTCGCCGTTGCCAAACGCGGACACCTGGCTGGCGAGCACGGCCGCCTGCGCCTCGTTGTCCAGCTTCACCACGTCGCGCTCCGCCGTGGCCTTCGAAATTTGAGCCGTCGCCGTTGACTTCGCGGCCTCCGCCTCAAGTTGAGCCACCGAAAGCCCCCGCTCCGCCGCCGTCACCGCCACCGCCTGCTCCTGCTGCGCCTTGATCGTCGCCTTGATCTGCAGTGTCATCTGCTCGACCTTCTCCTTGTTCTGCACCGCGAGCATTTCCTGCTTCGTCAGCTCGGCCTTCGACATCGCCTGTATGATCTCCTGATCGAACTTCTTGGCCGTCTGCAGCGCCACCTCGCGCTCACGAATGATCGTCGCGATCTGGTTCGGCGGTTCGATATTTCGGATCAGCACCGACTTGATCTGCACGCCCCAGTCCACGCACTTCTCGCGCAAATGTTTTTCGAGGCTGTCCTGGAACAACTGCCGCGTCTCCCCCGTGATGAAATTATTCGCCGGCAGCTTGCTGCCCTCCAGCCGGATGAATCCGCGCGTGCGCGGCAGGATGATTTTCTTGAGCACGTCGTCCATGTCGCCCACGCGATGCGCGATCATGGCCGCCGACTCCCGCTCAATGCCGAACTCGATCGTGCCCTCCACGAAGATGCTGAACCCGTCCATCGTGAGGAAATTGATCGTGTCGTCGCCGCTCATCACGAACCGCTGGCTTTGCAGCGACACCTCCCGCACATCGAACATGTACGGATTCATGTAATACGTCCCCGGGTCCAGCGTCTCGCTCAGCACGCCCTTCAGCCCGTTGCTCGCGATGATCGTGTTGCGCACCTCCGGCGGCAGCTCCTCGCTGAGCACATCCTTGCCTGTCAGCCGCGTCACCACGCCCACATGGCCCGGCTTGATCGTGATCGCATCCAGCGTCTTCACGTCATACGCGAACGGATTCACGCGGTATTTCCCCGGCCGCAGCACCTCCGAGAGAATCCCCTTCGTGCCGTCCTTCGCGATGATCTCCCCCGGCGGCAGCTCCTTTCCGAACAGCCGCGTCTGCACGCCCAGCCGGCCCGCCGGGATGTCCACCACCTTCGCGTAGCTCCAGCTCCACGTGTACGGATTCTTGAAATACCGCCCTTCCGGCAGCACCGCCTCCTGGATGCCCTGCTGCCCCGGCTTCGACGCGACGATCTCCTCCGGCGCCAGCGGCTCCCCCGTCTTGCGGATCAGGATTGCGATCTGATCCTGCCGCGGCTCGATGCGGCAGAAAAACCAGACGAACGCCGGCAGAAAAATGACCGCGCCAATGATCGCCAGCATGAAAAACGACGCCGCAATTCCCTTGACGTGCGACCCCTGCGTGTTCGATTTCCAAGGCGGTGGAACCGGCGGCGGCATACTTGAACTTGAGCTCATAAAAATTCCTCCAGCGCGCGCATCCTAACCACATCCCCTCCCCCGCGCAAACCTCCAATCATTGGAAAAAGCGCCCCCGCAAACTTCCAACCATTGGACGTGGCACTTCCAACCATTGGAAACAAGGGCGCGCTCGCCGAGTGCGCCGCCTTTATGGAGCCACGGCGATGACCACTTGCGCGCTTGACACCGCCGCGACCAAAGGACTATGTCCCGCCTCAATCCGAATACTTCCAAAAGCCGTTCGGCATATCGCAGAAAAAAATGCAGCGCAGCTCGGGGGGGGTTCGCGCCGCAACGGATGGATGCCAACACAGAGGCATGTAGTGAATGCGAGAGGAACATTGATCGAGATGGGTGCCGCCCGGCGGCCAAACGCGCCGGCCTGTCATCCCTGTTGCCAAGCCCCAAAATTCACGAACCCAATTCAACTCCCCACGCCCCCTTCGCTCCGTCCGCAGCGCGCCCTCTTACATTCAATCCCCGCACGGAGACTGACGCCACGCCGTCTTCTGCCATGGACTGTTGGCAGGCTGCGGCGCACCGATGCCCACCTGCTGCGGTTAGAAGAGAAGCTGCGGCGGACCGCTGGTCGCCTGCTGCGTTCCGAGAATTACCTGCTGCGGCTCTCTGGCCTCCTGCTGCGTTCCGAGGGAAGGCTGCTGCGTTCCGAGGAATGGCTACTGCGGAGCCGGGAATGCCTGCGGACGATCATTTTGCGCATAATCTACCATCCGGAGCCTCAATACCGGTCCAAAAACTTTCAAAAAACCGGGGCGCATGGTGCGCCCCGGATCAGGAGACAAGAAAATGCCTCGACGCTGGGATGACGGCAAACCGTTTTGGTACACCCCTTCCGTCGTCTGGGACGAAAAAGTAGCCGGTGGTGCCAACCACCGGAAATGGCACGCAAATCAAATCATTCTTCGCCCCAGATGGGGCGGCGGGACGGCGCCCCTCCAGCGCTTGGATTGATTGGAAATCTATTTGAAGAACGGTTTGTCGCCGGAGGCGTGGTCGGTCGCGTCAATGACTTTGCGGACTTGCGGGGCGAGGCGGCGGATCGCGTTTTCGACGCCGTGCTGCATCGTGGCCTTGGCGGATGAGCAGCCCTGGCAGCCGCCGCCCATTTCGACATGTACGTCGTGGCCGGCGATCTTCACGAGGCGGACATAGCCGCCGTGCGATTCCAGCGCGGGGTTGATCTTCTTCTCGAAAAGTTCGCGGATGATTTCTTCGACGCCGTCCATCGGCTGGCTCTGCAGGCCTTCGATCACGAGCGCAGAGATGGGCGGCGCGCCGTTCGCGCAGGCCGTGCGGATCGCTTTGGCAATATCGGGCGCGAGCTGCGGCCAGCCGGCGGGGGTGTCCTTGCCGATGGTCACCGTCGATTCCTCGACCATCACATGCGCGATGCCCGCGATGCCGAAGAGGGCGTCAACCAGCGGGGAGCCTTTGCCCTCGGCGGCGGAATTGAAAATCAGCGTCCAGCCCTCGGCGAGCGGCTGATCGGTTCCAACATGAAATCTGCAAACATCCGGATCGTGCGTCAGCTCGCCGGCAATCTTGATCGTCTTGGGTTGTGCGGTTGTTGTTTCCATCAAGCGAAGATAATCGAACGGGCTGCATCTGCAAGCAGTGGCGTTTTGGTCGCGGGGCATTTCTTCACTTGTCGCCCGGCGATCATCCGCTACCTTGTCGGCCCTTTTATCCGGAGAAAATCATGGCAGGCGAATACGTTTATAATTTGCAACGGCTGACGAAGAGCCACGGGAAGGTGCCGGTGATCACCGACCTGACGCTGGCGTTTTTCTTCGGCGCGAAGATCGGCGTCATCGGCGGCAACGGCGCGGGAAAATCCACGCTGCTGAAAATCATGGCGGGCGTGGACACGGAGTTCATGGGCGAGGTGCAGGTCGCGAAGCGCGCGAAGATCGGCTACCTGCCGCAGGAGCCGCAGCTCGACATGTCGCTGACCGTGCAGGGCAACGTGGATCTCGGCGTGGCCGGACCTCGCGCGATGATCAAGCGCTACGACGAGATATGCGATCTGCTCGGAACCGATCTGACCGACGAGGAGACCGACAAGCTCAACAACGAGATGGGCGATCTGCAGGAAAAAATCGACGCGGCCGATTTGTGGAATCTCGATCACCACGTCGAGATGGCGATGGAAGCGCTGCGAGTTCCGCCGGGCGATGCGGACGTGAAAAAAATTTCCGGCGGCGAGCGCCGCCGCGTCGCGCTGTGCCAGTTGCTGCTGTCGAATCCCGACGTGCTGCTGCTCGACGAACCTACGAACCATCTCGATGCGGAGTCCGTCGCGTGGCTGGAGGAATTCCTGAAGAAATATGCCGGCACGATTGTCTGCGTGACGCACGACCGGTATTTCCTGAACAACGTCACGGAGTGGATTCTCGAAATGGAAGGCGGCCGCGGCTATCCGTACAAAGGAAACTATCAGGCGTGGCTCGAACAGAAGCAGAAGAAGTCGGAACTGGAGGCGAAGCAGTCCTCCGCGCGCCAGAAGCTGCTCGATCAGGAACTCGCGTGGGTGCGGCTCAATCCGGCCGGCCGCCAGTCCAAGAACAAGGCCCGGCTCAAGCGCTACGAGGAGCTCGTCGAGCAGACCGTGGACACGCGCGATGAGACGATCACGATCCAGATTCCGCACGGCGAACGGCTCGGCGATGTCGTCGTGCGCGCGGCGAACCTGAGCAAGGCATTCGGCGACCGCCTGCTTTTTGAGAACGTGAATTTCGATCTTCCGCGCGGCGGGATTGTCGGCATCATTGGCGGCAACGGTGCGGGCAAGACAACGCTTTTCAAAATGATCATCGGCGCGGAGAAGCCGACCGGCGGCAAACTTGAACTCGGTCCGACCGTCCGCATCTCGCACGTGGACCAGATGCGCGACGCGCTGAATCCGGATCATTCGATCTGGGAGGAAATCACCGGCGGCATGGAGACGCTCGACCTCGGCGGAAAATCCATGAACAGCCGCGCCTACTGCTCGCGATTCAATTTCAAGGGAACCGACCAGCAGAAAAAAGTCGGCAATCTCTCCGGCGGCGAACGCAACCGCGTCCATCTCGCCAAGCTTCTACGCTCCGGTGGAAACCTGCTGCTGCTCGACGAACCGTCGAACGATCTCGACGTGGACACGCTGCGGTCACTCGAAGAAGGACTCGTGAACTTTGGCGGTTGCGCCGTGGTCATCAGCCATGATCGCTGGTTCCTCGACCGCGTCGCCACGCACATCCTCGCCTTCGAGGACGACGGCAAGGTCACGTGGTTTGAAGGCAACTACGAGGCCTATCACGAGCAGCGCCGCAAGCTCCTCGGCGACGAAGCCGACAAACCCCACCGGCTGAAATTCCGCCCCGTGAAAGCGTGATTATTTTCCGGTTCGCTCGTTCAAAATATCCAGCGCGCGGTCCAGCGTCGCTTCGGCTTCCTTGACGTTTCCGGCCTGAAGCTTCGCCTCGATATCCGTTTTCATTTCCACGAGCTTCGAAAGATCGCGGCCATCGGCTTTCCATTTGTCGGCCAGCTTCGTCGCCTCCCTGAGTTTCGGATCGAGCGCATTGACACCGTTCATTGTCGTCTGCTGTTCGGGCGTGAGCGTATTCTTGATCAACACGCCCAGATGCAACTGCTCGTGCTTCATCTCGCGGTCGAGATCGAGAATCTTGTCGCCCTGCGCGGTCAGCGCCTTCTCGTCCAGATGCTGCTCCTTCGCCAGCGCCGCGAATTTCTCCGACTCGGCCCGGATCTGCTCTTTCAGCTGCCCGACCTTGTCCACCGCCGCCTCGTAGGCGTTCTTCAGCGTCGTCTGCTGCTCCTCGGTGAGATTCAACATCGGCGCGCATTTCTTGATCTGTTCCGGACGGTAAAAACTTTCGCCGAGTTTTTCTTCGAGGTTATCCGCGCCAACGGCAAGCCCGGCGGCGAACACGCTCAACGCAACAATGGACGCAAGCTGACGGATGATTTTCATAGGATAAATTCCCTTTCGATGTGCGCGGTCTTTAGCAGAACCGTCGGCCCGCGTCCACCGCATCGGCGCCGGGTTTCCAATCATTGGAAGTTTCCGCAGGCGCATTTTCCAATCATTGGAAATTTGCGGAGCGGCGCGCGCGGCGCGGAATTATTCGGCGAGCGCGAGGCAGGCGATTTCGCTTTCGGTGCGGACGAAAAGACGGTTGCCGACGAGCGCGGGCTGGGACCAGACTTCGACTTCCTGCGATGCGGGAAACAGCGCGAGTAATTCGGGTTTTGTGCCGGCGTCGGGCCGCGCGGGAAGCAGGCCGAGCGTGCCGTTCTTCGTCACGATGAGGACGCGATGATTGCCGGCAATGATGCTGGCGGCGTCGTTGAATGGCGCCGACTTTTGCTGCCAGATGATTCGCAATTGCTCGTCGAGGCACATCAGGCCCTGCTCGTCGCTTGTCGTCCAGATGCAGTTGTCGGCAACAGCCGGCGATGTCACCTGCGGATTCGCCTCGATGTTGTGCGCGACCGGCCGGGGGCCGGGCCGGCCGGCCGAATCAAAGGCGTACAGCCGCGAGCCGTTTTGCTCGGTGGTCAGGAGCAGCCGGCCGCCGGCCAGCGCGGGCGTCGGGACATTGAATTCTTCCTTTTTCTCCGGCGGCCGGAGCGACCAGAGCCGCTTGCCCGTTGCGATGTCCCAGCCGCCGGCGTTTGCGGCGTCGAATCCGATGACCTGATTTTCCCTGCGGATGAAATTGCCGTAGCCGGGGCGCCCGCCCGGGGTCTTCCACAAAAGCGCGCCGGTGCGGCAATCGTACGCAACGAGCATCGCATCCAAAGCAACGGCCGAAACGATCACGCGATCGCCAGCGACCAGCGGCGTGGCGCAGAATCCCCACGTCGGAAGTTCGCCGTGAAATTCCTTGCGCAGATTGTGCTGCCATTTGACGCTTCCATCGCGGAGCGAGACGCAGTGGAAATGGCCGAACGCACCGAGCAGAAAAACGGAATCACCGGAAATGACCGGCGTGGCCCGCGGCGCGTTTGTGAAATCGAGTTTGCCTGTGGCGATGTTGCTGAATTCCCATTTCTGTTCGCCGGTCTCCGCGTCGAGACATCGCCAGATGTCTTTGCAAAGATCGTCCGATTTGTCGGAGACGAGCACGATGGATTTTGTCGCGGAGACGCCGCCGAGACTTTGTGAGCTGAGTTTCTTCCGCCAGAGAAAATGCGGCGTTGCCGGCAGGTGCGCCGGCACGCCCGAAGACTGGCAAGCGCGATCAACTCCGCGCCAGTCGGGCCAGGAATCCGTTGTCGCGGTGGGCACGAGTTGAAAACCGTCCGCACTTTCCATCGCGTCGCGGAACGCCTCGTCCTTTGCGACGGCGAGCAGCGCGCGATCCAGCGCGGGGCGAAGCGCGTCGGGAAATCTGTCTGAAACATAAATCGTGATGAAGGGGACATCGGCGGTGCGGCCAATGACCTTGAGTTCGCCTTTCGTGATTTCCTTGCAGCCTTCGAGCAGTGGCAATGCGTAGCTTGAAATCACCGCGGCGTCGGCCTTGAATTCCGCGACAGCCACGCCGGCCTGCGCGCAGGTTTCGCGAGTCATCAGGTTCGCCGGCGTGGTCACACCGGCCTGTTTGAGCGCTTCAATCGCGGCGGAATTTTTTTCCGCGCAATCTTCCGGGCCGAAAACGACCGTGCGCCCCTTCAAATCGGCCAGCGCTTTCGCGGTGTCGTTGCTGCGAACAACGAAGACGCCGTGGAAGAAAGTCGAGCCGCGCTTGTCCGTCAGCCGTGCGGCCATTTTCAATTTCAGTCCCACGGCGGCGGCCTGCTTTTCGATCACCGACTGCTTGCCGATGATCAGTTCGAATGGCTTGTCCTTGTCCGGCACGGCGCTGCCATAGCGAACTTCCACGGGCCGGCCGAAGGCCGCAGCGAGTCGCTTCGAAAATGTTTCGTAGTCGCGCTGAGCGTGGCCGAGGACGCAGGGGCAGGCGTTCTTCAGCGCGAGTGGATCGAGGACGACGAACGTCAGCGGCTTTTCTTCCGCGAATGCGGCCGCGCCCAGTGCCGAGCCGAGAATGATGGCCGCGAAGAATCGCCGGCCCATCACATCGCGTCCTCGTTGCGGATCTTCTTGGGTTTGCCGGGCGGAACGGGGCGGATGATGTTGTGGTCGGTGTCGAGCATGTAGATATTCTTTTCGTCCTTGCTCAGCGCGATGGTCACGCGCACGCAGCCGGTGATGTCGGACACGGCGCCGAGATAGCCGAGATATTTTCCATCGGGCGTAAATTTTTTCACGCAGCAGTCAGACGATTCCGAAACGAGCACGTTGCCATCCTTGTCGAAGGTGACGTTCTTCGGCTCGCAGCAGCCGCCGAAGGATTCCTCTGATTTGCCGGTGTGCTTGCCGAATTCGCCGAGGAGCTTTCCGGTGCGGTCAAATTTCTTCACCTTGAAATCGCAGTTGGCGGCAACATAAATCACGCCGTCGTGCGTCTTGAAATCCATCTGGCCGCAGCAACCGCGCAGGCCTTTGATGATGGGCGCTGAATCGCCAAGCTCCTCGTTGATCCGGTAAATCGTGTAGCCGCTTTTCGACGACGCGCAGACAAAAACATCTTTTCCCATCGTCGCGACGGCCGTGGCCGACCGTCCGTTGCCCGGCAGGCTCGCGGTCTTGATCACTTTGCCGTCGGCATCGAGCCGCACGATCTTTCCGGACCCGGCGATGATGATGGAACCGTCGTCGGCGCACGCGATGGCCTGCGGACCGAAATCGAGTTTCATTTTCTTCACCAGCTTGTCATCGGCGGAAAGCACACGGATGCACTTGTCCTGTTCATCGCAGGCAAGAAACTGGCCGGCCGGGTCGAGGCAATAATTGGACAGCGATTTGCATCGTGTTTCCGACGTGGCGCCGACTGCGCCCTTGGGCGCGACGAAGGCCAGCACTTTGATGACGACGGAAATATCGCTCGACACTTTCACCCGTTTCCGTCCGCGCTCCAGCATCGTCGTTCCGATGGAGGACGCTCCCCATGAAACGTAGCAGGCGTCCGAAGCAATCAGCCCCAACAGCGTGTTGTTGCCATTGGCATCGGTTTTTTCCGAACGGCCTTCGAATCCGCCCGACGACCAGACCTCGAAATCGAAATCCGGCAGGGGCTTTCCGTCGGGGCCGCTGAAATGAACCACCATGGAAACGCAGGGCTTGAGGCGGACGTGCAGGTCGTCCGTGTGACCGCCCATCACCCGCGCGTACGCGCCGAACTTTCCGTCCTCGGTCGTCACGCACAGGCTTTGGCCGAGATAGTCCTCGTTCACGCTGATCTTGAATTTCCCGTCCGCGGAGGAAACCGCCGACTGATCCATGAAGTTCACGTGAGCGCCGCCCACGGGCTTGCCGTCGGGAGATTCGACAAAACCGGTGACGGGCACATCGGCCGCGTACAAGGAAGTGACACCAACGAGAATTGCTGCCAGCGCAAGGATTGTTTTCATGGCAGCGAAGCTAGCAAATATCTTCCAGAGCTCGCAAGCGCACGATGGCTTCCAATGATTGGAAGTTTTCGCGGCGCGAGCTTCCAATCATTGGAAGTGACGAGAGAATCCACGGCGCTTCTGCCGCGGACGAACGAGAATGCGTTTGAACGGCGGTGCGGAAAGGCGTAAGGATCGCACCCATGAAAACATTATGGTCGGGGATCTTGCTGGCGGTGGTGTTGCAACAGGCGGGTGCGACGCCAGGTGATTTGGTCGTGCAGTATAATTTCGATGCGACAACGAGCGTCGCGAGCGCATCGGCAACGAATGTTTCGGCATCGCTCTTCACGCTGGGCGCGGGACTGGTCGATGAAAATTACGACGCCGGCACCACGGGCATGTCGCGCAAGGCGAGCAACTGGTCAACGAACCTGGATGAGACGAAGTGGTTTGGATTCAGCTGCACGTTGGATCCGAAAACGGCACTGAATGTTCCGGTGCTCACGTTCGACACGTGGCGCAAGACGAATACCGCGCCGGCCAACGTGCAAGTGCGCATCAGCAGCGACGGCGTCAACTTCTCCGACTTCGCGTTCGTGGATTTGTCGGGCGTGCCGGGCGTGTGGAGGCCGCACATTTTTCCGGGCGCGCAATTGGGCCTGGTCGGCAGCATCTTCTTCCGCATCTACGGCACCGGCGCGGCTGACCCAACCAAGGCGTGGCGCATTGACGACGTTCAACTGCGCGGCTCGCTGGTCCAGCTCGAGGCGCTTCAGGTGAGGGCGAGCCCGCCGCGCGGCGGGTTTGTGGGCGGCGGCGGATATTTCGCGCCGGGCACGTCGCAGACAATTTCCGCCGTGCCTCATCGCGGGTGGGCCTTCACCAGCTGGCAGGATGCGAACACCAACAGTGCGCGCGATGTCATCGTTCCACAGACGGGCGCAACGTATGTCGCATCATTCGTCATCACCGGCGCTCTGGCCAGCGTTCAGAATGATTTCGATGGCGACGGGCAGTCCGACATCGGCGTGTTCTGGCCCGCCGGCGGCGCATGGAATGTTCTTCTGACTTCGGGCGGCAGCGCGACGTATCAGCTCGGCTACGGTCCGGATATCGCCGTCGCCGCGGACTATGACGGCGATGGAAAAACCGATTGCGCGCTCTTCGAGCCGCCGACCGGCAACTGGTTCATGAAGCTCAGTTCCAACGGAAACTTCGTCGTCAAGAACTGGGGCTATTACAAATCGGTTCCCGTGCCCGCAGATTACGACGGCGACGGCAAGACGGACATCGCGGT
>CAIVKH010000376.1 GCA_903906425.1 uncultured bacterium | reverse complement strand
CCCTTTTCCGGTTCATGTTACTGCATTTACTACTCTTCCCAATGTTAGGAGTACAAAGAAAAGCGAGATCAGAAGGTATCCTATGCTTACTGCGATACACAGGACGAACCATTTCGTCGAACCGCGCGACCGGTCGAGGATTAGCGCACAAAGGCCACATAAGAGGCCGGATCCTGAGCCGATTATACCAACAAACAATGCAACTACGCTCAGCGTTCCAACGACAGGGCCGTTAGAAAACTCCGGCGTTAGCATCGCGAATATCACGATCGCGCAGCATATTAGTATTAGCAGGCTAAGGAAAACACATATCTTCCGCGATACATCTACGGGCGACAGCATACTACCGTCCCTTGCGCCGCGCCACGACAGGGTACGACAAGCATATGGGCCTTGAGTGTGGACACATGAACAAAGGTTGGGCGAAATTCGGGGGACACATTACCTATCTCCCTCTGTCTTTTGGTTTCGGGCCGGGTTTCTGCGGTTTGAGGACGCGACCGACCATTTCCTCCAGGCGGCCGAGGAAGGCTTCGTCTCCCAACGGCCGACCGGTGCGAGCGTGCCGGCGTATCTCCCGGAAATCCTCTTCCGGCAGCGCACTGTTCAAGAAGGCATTCCAGTCGGGCACCATGGCCAGCAGGGGGGCCGCCTCGACTAGGCAATCGTCGCGACCGGCCAGGTGCGCCCGAGCGCTGCTCCAGGGCCAATCGGCGGCGCGGCGGACGAGTCCCGCCCGCACCGGGTTCAACTCCACGTAGCGCGCGGCGGCTAGCAAATACGGTTCGTCCATCAGAAACGAGGCGAACCGTCCTTGCCAGAGATAGCCCCGCCATGTTTCGCGGAAGTTGATGCGCCGCGAGTAACGGCGATGGGCCTCGCCGATGGCCCGCCGCAAGCCGTCTTCGCAGGACGGGACCGCGACCAGGTGAGTATGGTTTGGCATCAGGCAATAGCTCCAAATCGCCACCCCTTCCTGGCGGCACCAGTCGGCCATCAAATCCAAGTAGGCCGCATAGTCGCCGTCGTTGAAGAACGTCTGCTGTCGGCGGTTGCCCCGTTGCGTAATATGGTGGGGCATCCTCGGTATCACCAATCTCGCTAACCGTGCCATGCCATTAATCTAATCGGTCCCTGGCATCCTGTCAATGCGAGCCGCCCCGCCACTCGGGCGCGGCGCGACGTAACTGCCTGCTTCACTTCACTTTACGAAAACAACCGACGTACTGCGCCGCGGGTCTCCCACCGCTGCCGCAAACCCGGCTGCGTGTGACTCGCCGACCGTGGACGTCGAATTCAACCTTTGGACGGCTAATCCCGTACGTCTCCGCCAAAGTGCCCATTGTGGCGCTAATAAGTAATGTGTCCCCCGAATTCCCTTGGCAGCGATTAGCGTCCGCGGTGCCAGAATACGCGTAACGAATGCCAGTTTCTTTCACATCTGTGGTAAGACTGTAGTCCAGTTGTGAATCCGTCCGTTCGTCTCTCGTCGCTAGCTTTCGGTAAAGGCGTGAGGAGAAACGCCCTGCACGGAAAAGGGTAGTTACTTTCCTTCTTGACCGCAACGGCGATAATCCAGCCCAGATCATTGATCCCGGTTGCTTCTGTCAGCGTCCAGTCTCCGAGACCGCTGGTCCTCTCGTTGAGATCCGTCATCCTGTCATTTGCGTAAAGGAATGCGTGGCTCGCGTTTCCCCTCCCGGTAGTCTCACAATAGCCGACTATCTGGCCTTTGTTGTTGATCGCCAGAGCACCACTTGCAACTGTCTCCGGCGGCGACGCCAGGGCAGTCAGCTTTCCTTGCTTGTAGACAACCGCGCTCCAATCCGGCCCGCCTGAGCCGTCGGGCGGTGACGCCGCGCCTACTGCCACGCCCTTATCATTCATCGCATTGAAATAACAAGCATCGTAACCGGGAAGGATCCCCAAGTCAGTTATTCGCCCGCAAGAGTATAGATATAAGTAGCTGCCGGCCGTTGGCGCAAAGCGAGTGCCGATGATCTGCCCGCAATTGTTGATGGCTCCGGAAGTTGCGGATCTAGGGTCCGAGGCAGACGGTTTCACGACAATCGTATTGCCCGCGCCGTTCAGAAATATTTGGCCACCGCTGCCTGGCAAATTGCCAAGGACTTGCCCCGTCTTGTCTATCCCCTGCGCGAGAGTATTGGAGTAGCCCGCAATTGTGCCTAGGTCGGACATTTTTCCGTGTCTGTACCGAAATGCACGCGTGTAGTTTTGAGCAGCGCCTTCCAAATTGCCAGCGATCTCGCCATTATCGTTGATGGCGACGGCCTCGCTAGAATCATAACCAGGCAGGGTCCCTAAGTCGACCAATTTTCCAGCGTAGTAGAGGATAGCATGCTTTCCATCGTTACTGGACGCATAGCCTACGATTTCGCCCCGGTCATTAATGCCGGTTGCGACAGTGGAATGATAACCTGGCAATGTCCCCAAGTCTCTTGCCGCGTAGAATGGCTCAGCAAAGACCGGTGCTGAGGAGGCTATATAGAGAATGATAATAGTCGATACTGTTTTCATCGCACTTTCGTCCCCAGGAACGTCAAACTGCCATAATCCAT
>CAIVKH010000375.1 GCA_903906425.1 uncultured bacterium | reverse complement strand
CTGCCTTGCCTGTTCACCGTAGGGAAGGGATCAGACTCTCATCCCGAGATGTTGACCCCAAGTAGTATGATGCGGTTCGACACTTCCATGGGCGGTTGGTTTCTTGCAGTCGCCGATGAAGTAGTCGCCGAGTTGGGGGCTGCCGCGATATTTTCGCTTGGCTTTGGCCTGGAGCGGATGGATGGTACCGAGGAGGTCTTCCTTGGCGGTTTGACCAACCTGAGTGTCGGTTTCCTTGTCGGTGGTGGCGTCGGTTGACTGGCCGATGAGCTTGGCGCATTTCTCGACATCGTCGGCAAGGTCAATTACGAATTGCGGTTCGAGATCCTCGGAGGTTTTGAGTTTGACGGCGTACGGTTTTTTCTGCGCGGCGTCGGCGACGGTGCGCGCGGCGTCAAGCATGGCGAGTTTGTGTTTGTCGAACTTGCCCTTGGGCGCGCGCGGTTTATCAGGCTCAGGCGCGGGATTCGGAACTGGTGTTGGATCAGCCATGACTCTCTCCTTACTTCTGTTATTTTGCCTCAATCAAAATTTCAGACGCCCTCACGGGCGCGCTACAAGCGATGTTGCTTCCAAACGCTCTTACGAGCGCGATACAGCGATCAAAACGCGGACTTTCGAGGGAAGTTTCGAATGCGGGAAATGACGGCGACGAGGCAGAACCTGCCTGAAGAAATGAACCTCTTTTCCGACCTGTTATTTGAGCCACCATTTCAAATACAACCCCGAATATGTTGCAAAATAGATTGTTGGCTTTCCAGTGCAAGACTTTTCTTCAAAAATATTTTGGCGACGGATTGAAAATTGAGATGTTCCGGAACGATCGCAGCATGTCCGGGAACGAAATTGGAGGCTCCGACGACGATGGTATGCCTTTCGACGACGCGATTATGGCCTCCGACTACGAATTTATGACCTCCGGGAACGATTTTATCTGCTCCGACTACGATTTTAACGGTCGCCGGTACGCTGGTATCATGAGCCGGAACGATTTTATCGTGGGTCGGAATGAACGGATTTCAGGCGGGAAGAGGCATTGGATGCCCGGCGACGATGGCGGGGATGTCGGGTTCATATTTTTGATTTCCGAGGTGAGATTTCCGGTGGGCGAGAATGGCGGGATGGGGAGCCAGGAGGATGAGGTAATGGGCAGATGGGTGATGCCTAATGCCCAAGTTACCCAATCCCCTTCTCCAATGATTGGAAATGGTCGCGCCGCTAAGTTCCAATGGTTGGAGGTTAGGAGGTGGCTGGCTTCCAATGGTTGGAAGTTTCCGATCCGCTAAGTGCCAATGATTGGAAATGACCGCGGCGCTGTTTGCCAATGATTGGCAATCTGCGAAGGGGCGGTCTTGTTCGCGTCAGTTGGTTTCGTTCACGAGGAGCGAGATGGCGAGGAGCAGGTCGGTGATGCCGAAGTTGCAATGGCCATAGCGGGCGACGGGGAGCATGCGGACATAGCGGGCGGTGCCGGCGGCGCGGACTTTCTGCCAGTATAGGTTCTCGTGCCAGAAGGGTACGACGTCGTCGCCGATGGTGTGCATGGTGACGAGGGGGCGGGTGAGGCGGCCAGAGGTTTGATAGGCCTGCTCGGCGTTGATGGCCTGCGGGGAGGCGGCGATGCGCAGGATGGTGGCGTTGAGCGCGGTGTCGTTCGATGAGCCGGTATATTGGACGCCCAGATTGCCAAATGGATTGCCGCCAAGCTTGGTTTCAGCATCGTTCGAGGCGAAGGTGTGATACCAGAGCAGGTCGTCCACGGTGGTGCGGACGGTGTCCATGTCGAATGGAATGAAGGACGCCTGCGCGACGCCGAGCAGTTGCATGGCCCTGCGCGGATCGGCGTTGATGGCGGCCATCGCGAGGGGCTCGTATTGGTCGTCCCAATGCTGGATAAGTTGCGGGGGAATGTTAGTGGCGTTGCCGGGCAGGAGGCCGGGATAATAGTAATCGAAGAGAAGGCGGAAGGTGGCGAAGTAATCGGTCTGCGCGGGGAAGTCGCCGATGGGGCCGCACATGGCGAGGCCGCCGCTGAAGATGTCGGGATAGCGCTCGATGGCGAGGGTCGTGACCAGGCCGCCTTCGGATGCGCCGACCAGCAGCGTCCGCAGGGGCGTGCGTTTCGTGAATTGCGCGAAGGCCAGCGCGGTGTCGCGCACGTCCTCGACGCCGGGAACAACGGCGAGGCCGGTGGTGCGATAGCTGGTGGTGGCGAAGGCGAAGCCGAGGCGCTGGACGAAATCGGGAAGATAGATGTCGCCGAATTGCAGGTCCTGGAAGTCGAGCGGATCGAAGGGCGAGGTGTAGCCGTGCGCCCACACGACAAGTTTTCCATTCCAGCCGCGCGTAGGGACGCAGAACATCACCTTCGCGCCGCTCGACAGCGTGTTCGTGACCGGGAGCCCCGGCGTCGCGGCGCGGGCCGGGGAAAGGAGAAGCGCGAGGCACAAGAAAATCAGTCGTGCGATGGTTCTATTCATGTTTCTTCAACTCCTCCAACAGCGATTCCAAATCCAGCGGATCGGTGACCATCGTCAGATTTCCCGCGGCATCCTTCGGCCACTGGTTGCGCGGGCGGTCCCAATAAAGTTCAAGGCCGTTGCCATCGGGGTCGTGAAGATACAGCGCCTCGCTGACGCCGTGATCGGCCGCGCCATCCAGTTCGATGCCGGCTTCGCGCAAGCGGCGCAGCGCGTCGGCGAGAGCGGCGCGGTCGGGATAGCGGATCGCGACGTGATAAAGCCCGGTCGCTCCGGGCGGCGGCGGTTTTCCGCCGCGGCTTTCCCACGTGTTCAATCCGATGTGATGGTGATAGCCGCCCGCGCTGAGGAACGCGGCGGATGTTCCGAAACGCTGCGTCAGTTCGAAGCCGAGCACGCCGCAATAGAATCCAAGAGCCCGTTCGATGTCGGCCACTTTCAGGTGAACGTGGCCGATGTCCACGCGGGGATCGATGGGCTTGCTCATATTTCCCTACTGACGCATGGCGCGATAGCGGCGGATCAATTCGTTCGTTGAGTCGTCGTGGCCCAAATCTGCGGCGGTTGAAAGCTCCGGCAGGATTTTGTTCGCGAGTGCCTTGCCGAGCTCGACGCCCCACTGGTCATACGAATTGATGTTCCAGATCACGCCCTGGACGAAAATCTTCTGCTCGTACATCGCGATGAGCTGGCCGAGCACCGACGGCGTCAGCTTCTTGGCAAGAATTGAAGTCGTCGGATGATTGCCCTCGAAGATTTTGAACGGCACAAGTTCCGGCGGGACGTTCTCCGCCTCGCACTGCTCGCGCGTTTTTCCGAATGCCAGTGCCTCGGTCTGCGCGAAGAAATTCGCCATGAGCTTGTCGTGGTGATCGCCCAGCGGATTGTGCGATTGCGCAAACGCGATGAAATCGCACGG
>CAIVKH010000374.1 GCA_903906425.1 uncultured bacterium | reverse complement strand
GCCGGTGCCGCTGGCGACGGTTTTCCACGTGTCGCCAACTTGCGCCTGAATCTCGAATTTGCCGCAGCGCTTGTACATCGGCCCTTCGCTCAGCATTGCGCGATCCACCGCTTGCTCGTCGCCAAAATCAATCTGCACCCAGCCGTCGCGCGAGTTCTCCGGGCCGGCCCAGATCGTGTCGGTGTTGCCGTCGTTGATATTTTCCTTTTTCAGTGACTCCCTGCCAGTCCACTCGCCGGAAACTGTAACCGGCTTGCCTTGGGAAACGGGCATGACGGGCGCGACTATCGCCGGCGTACCTTCGATCTCAATCACCACGACGCTGGCAATGGCATCCGGCGCTTTTTCTGGCAACCCGATGACGACGCCTCTGTCGCTGGTCTTCAGCGTCAACGCGGCGGCCGGGTCTGCAAGCAACCAGGCTTTCTTGATACGATTGGTTACTGGCACGACAATCCGATGAGTTTCCGGCCAGGCAAAAACATGCAGGTACAGCTTGCCGGGCTTCTGCGTGCAGCGTCCGTCAAACGACAGCGACTTGAACGGACTCGCAGTCGTGCCGTGAATTGCCTCGCTGTTGATAGTCATCCAGGCGGCGAACTTCTCCAGGCATTGCCGGGCTTGCAGCAGAATTTCGCCATCGGCGGCCGGGCCAATGTTGAGCAGCATGTTGCCGCCCTTGCTGGTGACATCAATCAACTGATGCAGCAAATCTTTGAACGAACGGAAACCGACGAGCCGGTTGTAGCCCCAGTTATTCGGCAACTGCATGGTCTGGCAGGTTTCCCAATCGATGCCGGGAAGACCGGTGGCCGGAACCTCGCCTTCGGGAGAGATATAGTCTCCGGCAAAGATGTAGCTATAGGTATTATTGATGGCAATATTGAGCTTGCGCTGGGGCGGCAGATAACCGGAACGATTGTTTATGATGACGCTGGACTGTAACGAGCGGGTGTAGTCTTCGAGTTCCTTGCCGTCATCGGATGTCCACGCTTCACGATCCCACGTGCCATCGTACCAGATCATGCCGATCTTGCCGTAGTTGGTGAACAATTCCTTGAGTTGGCCGTAAAGGTAGGCTTTGAATCGCGCCTTATCGGGCTTGCCCTTGGCGTAGTCATTGAACGCGGGACGGCCCGGCCAGTCCTTGTTATGCCAATCCATGACCGAGTGGTAGATGCAAAACTGCACGCCTTCTTCGTGACATGCGTCAGCCAGCGGCTTGAGCAGGTCTTTTCCACCGGGTGCAATGCTGATGTTCCAGTCATCGTTCAACTTCGTTGGCCAAAGACAGAAGCCGTCGTGATGCTTCGTGGTGATGCAGATATACTTTATGCCGGCCGCCTTCATCAGGCGCACCCATTCGCGCGGGTTGAAATTCGTCGGCTTCCATGTCTTGGCCAGGGGGCAATATTGCGAACTTGGAATATTCAGAGAATTCTGAATCCACTCTGCGGCACCGTCAACCGTCTTGTCCTGCCACTCACCAGCCAATTGCGAATAAAGCCCCCAATGGATGAACATGCCGAACTTCGCCTCGCGAAACCACTGCATCCGCGCATCGTGCTGCTGCGGAGTTTCCCGCGCGGCGGGGGCCTGCTCTGCCTCTGCTCCTTGGAGACCTTCAACGGCCATGGTGGCGATTAAAGCAGCGGCCACCGCCTGAAGTGGCTTGGTAAAAACTGTAATCTGCTTCATTTCTCTTCTCCGTCTTTTGATCTGTTTTCGTGCGCTTATATCACTGTTTAGTTTTGAGGACGATCACGGAAACCATCGGGTCACCAAGCACGGATTCCTGAGCGTTCAGGGGTGGCGTGGCCAGCGGAGCGAGCAGCAGGGCGGTGAGGAGTGAAAAGGGGTGTTTCATGGATGTCGTTCCATCAGGTTGTCGTGTCATCGTGCTGTTCCAAGAGATAGCACCGAAGGATCTGGGGGCTTTCAATTATTGAAGTGGCACTCATGGTTTCACTGTTCTCGGATACAGCTTGATCACCCGCGCCAAGGTGTGCGCGCCGTCTGCATCGCGCTGATAGACCCAGCGCTCGAAGTTCTTCACCGGTTGTCAGTCCGTGCCACCTTTGAAGACGCTCTTCGCGCAGGCAGCACCAGGCGTCGGGCGCGGTGCGAGCGGTCTGGCCCAGTTCCACGGCCAAGTAGTGGAGTAACGGCGGGTTGACCAGCCACGGGCCACCTTCGGCCCAGACGAAGTTGCGCCGCATCTGCAACACGCGCAGCGTGGCCTCATGGTAGCGGTGGGGAAAAGTTTCGATCGGGCCGAATCGAATCTCGTTAGAATATTCTTCGTTCTCGTCGCCTGACGCGCGGTTCTCGGCGATCAGCGGACATTTCTCGTTTGACGACCAAGTAACCATCAGTGTCGATCTCCTGGCCCAAACCAAGATTAGGAGCATGGAGCATATAGTGTTCGACGAATCCGATGCGCTGGCCCATCCCGAGGTTCAGCGCCAGTTTCAAGTCTTCCTCCTTGCCGGAGACCAGACACAGTTTATAGATGACGCCCTTGAAGGCATCTGCCCACGCCTGCAACGCCCGGCGGCGACTATGACCGGCTCAGCGTCTCCGGGAATGCGAATCTCGGCGGATTGATCACCGGCGTGTTCGTCGGCGGCTACACCGGAGTGGTCAACGACACATTCGACGTGCTCGCCGCATCTGCCATCACGGGGGAATTTGCCGTCACGAATCTTCCCGCGCTTGGTGCCGGCCTCGCCTGGAATGTTCACTATTCTTCAAACTCGGTATCGCTTTCCATTGCCAGCGCGCCGCCCCCGTCCGGCTATGACGCCTACGCGCAGCAGATCACAAACTCCGCGAGCCGCGGATACCAGGGCGATCCCGATGGCGACGGCTATATGAACCTGCTCGAATATGTCACGGGCGGGGATCCCACGAACTCCGACCGGGCCGCACGCATGGAATCCGCGCAGACCAATGGCTGCCTCGCGCTGCGCTTCACCCGCAACACCAACGCCATTGATGCCACGCTCATCGTCGAAGGCAGCTATGGCGTAACCAATGACGCCTCCTGGGTCGGATTCGCGACGAACTTCAACGGCTCGTGGGGTGGGACGCCGAACGTAACAGAGAGCGGAACAAGCACGCCCGTCACCGTCATAGCACAGGACACCGCGGCCCCTGCAACGAACCGCTTCTTGCGCCTGCGTGTGACGCGCCCCTAGGGATTCTTCCTCGAAGCGGAACGAGAAGTCCGGTGGGCGGATTTGTCTCTTGCCTGCGAGAGGTTCCAATCGTTGGAAATTCCGGGTGCGCGCGTTTCCAATGATTGGAAATTCCGCCGCCGCAAACTTCCAATCATTGGAAGAATGCGCGGCTCACTGGGTGATCTTATAGAGTCCGACACCGCCGGCCCAGAGTTCGCGGGTGTCGGGATTGAAGCGCAGGACGAGCGGTTTTCGACAGGGCAGATTGCCGGTGATTTCCTGCCAGGTGACACCGCCATCGGTGGTCTTGAAGACGCCGCCATGTGCGTTGTCATCCCAGTAGTTCACCGAGTGCCACAGTCGCTTCGGATCGTTTGGGTCGCATTCGAGGCCGACGATGACGCCGTCGTCGGTGAATTTGGTCAACTGCTGCCAGCTCTTGCCGTGGTCGGTGCTGCGCCAGAGATTGCGCCCCGGGCAGTAGACCGTGCCGTCGGGCGTGACGAGCATGTTGAAGCACCAGGATTCGTTTCGGAAGACATGCTGCCAGCTTTCGCCACCATCGTCGCTGCGATAAAGGCCGCCGCCGGTGCCGCACGCGGCCCAATAGATCCGGCGCGAATCGGTCGGGTCAACGGCAAGGCCGAAGAATATGCGGCGGCTGCCGGGCTGGTTCGGCAGCTGCTTCCACGCGTGGCCGCCGTCGGTTGCTTTGAAAATTCCGCCGCCGGATTTTCCGTCGGCCGCATCGCCATCCATGCCGAGATAGACGGTGCGGGGATCTTTCGGATCGACGGCCAGCGCACGCGCGGAGCCGGCGCCCCACATCGTGTTCGCACTCGGAACATAGTCGGGCAGCCCGGCGGTCACGATCTGCGAGGACTTGCCGCCGTCTTCGCTGATGACCGCGCGATTCGGATATTTGTTCCACCACGGACTGAACGTGGCGATGATCCGGTCAACGCCATTGTTGTCGGTGATGGCGAGCCGCCAGCAGTGACCGACAAGCGCCTCGTTATATTTCTGCGGCGCGACCTGGCGCCAGCTCCTGCCGTTGTCGGCGGTGACGAACGCGCCTTCATCCATCGCCGCCGCATACGCCCGCCCGCCGTGGAAGCGGATGTCGAAGACACAGGAAATGTCGGCGCCGCGATCGCGCTCGGCCCATGTCTTCCCGCCGTCTTCGCTCAGGCACGGCCGCCAGTTCGCGCTGATGAACAGTTCCTGCGGATTCTTCGGATTGATCGCCAGGTTGCTCGGCGCGCTCAGACCTGTCTTCGCGCCATCACAAAAGGTGGGATCGCCGTCGTGATCAACGGCCAGTTGCGAGGAGTTCGTCCACGACTGCCCGCCATCGTGCGAGGCGTAGAATCGGCCACTCCAGCCATCGGTGCTGATGGCGAAAACATCAAGCGGGCTGGTCGGACTGACGACCGCTTCGATGATGTTGTATTTCTTGCCCAAACCTTCCGAGACATTCGTCCACGTTTTGCCCTGGTCGGATGATTTCCAGATGCCCTCAATGAAGCACGACGCGAAGATAATGTTCGGATCACTCTCCGCGACTGTGATGTTCGCCGCCTTCTTCGGCGTCGCGGTTTCGCGCCACGTGCGCCCCGCATCATCGCTGAGCATCACGCCGGATGTTTCGGTTGCGGCGAGAACGAGCGATGGCTTTTTCGCTGCAACAGCAACGCTGTAAATGTGGCCTTCCGAAGCCGCGCCCATGTGAACGTTCGCATACAGCGATGCCTTCTTGAGCTGCGCAACATCGCAAAACGTCCGATTTTGCTGCGGATTCGTGAACGAGAAAAAGAACCGGCTGAACCTGCACACGGCCGCCTCATTCTCCACAGTACGCACGCACGAAAAATCGAATCGCTGAATCGCCGACCAATCCGGCGTGGCGGGCAATGCTTTTGCTTTTTCCGGATTATTCTTCGCGAACTCGGAATCCAGGCTGAAGTCCGCACCTTTCAGCACGACATCGCGCCAGGTCATGTCGGCGAACAAATCGCGCAAATTCCTGCTGCGATAGCTCGCGCCATTCGCCAGCTTGATCGTGAGGAAGCAATCTTTCGGCGAAGTTCCAGCGCCCTTGAAATTGAAGCCGATGCCCTCGCAATTTTTCGCATCGGCGTCTTTCGGAAATTCGACCGGCGACCACATGCCGCCATACCATGCGTCGCTGACCTTGCCGAATTGCACGCGCACCGACTCGACTGTTTCCTGCTCGGCCCGCTTCTCATAAACGACGGTCCAGCTTTCGCCGCCATCCGTGCTCTTGAAGATTTTGCCCGCCGGACTGGCCGCATAAACGATGTTGCCATCGGCCGGATCCACCGCCACAGAGCGGATGCTCTTGGTCTTCTCGCCAGTGATGTGCAGTTCCTTCGGGCCAGTGTGCGGCAGCAACTGCCAATGTTCGCCCGCATCGGTACTCTTGCAAAGCCCGCCCTGCGTGGCCGCAAAAACCGTTTGCGGATGGACGCGATCCACCGCCAGCGAGAACACGCCGTAATTCGCCAGCCCGTTGTTGATGATCCGCCAGTTCCGTCCGTGATCCTCGGATTTATAGACGCCGTTGACGTCGCCACCCATGTAGATGACGCCGTCCTGCGACGGATGAAACGCCGCGCAGTAATAAAACCCACCCCCACCCCACCCGCATGCAGTCCAATCTTGGGCGCCGGTCACGCTGGCACACAGCACGGTTAGCAATGTTACAATCCATCTCATAAAACAATTATTCCTTTTCTGTCGCTTCCGCCTTCCGAAAGCACGAGCAGTTGGCGAAGATATGGTCTCACCGCAAAGTCGCGAACATTTTCGACTCGGGACAAAACAGATTCTGCTTCTCTCAATCCGGCCTGCTTCGTCTCTTCATGCAATTTGTTCATCGCCGCCTGCAGTCGCTCGCAGGCGGCGCCCGCGTTTCGACATCGGGCGATTTGCTCGCGCCATAGCAGCCCACCGACTCGACGCCAGGATCGTCGGCTAGAATCAAAATGATATTGGGCCGCGCCGCGTTCGCTTTTTCCAATGATTGGAAATCCGCGGCGCGCAAAGTTCCAATGATTGGAACTGTCGCGGATATGAGGACGGCAAGAATTGTTTTCATGATGAGTCAGACCTCGTGGCGAATTTCCGTATGGCTTGCTCGGGGCCATCTGCCACGCCCAAACGTGACGCAGTTTCGCCGTGCCGGCGTTGGCGAAGACTTCGACCACGGAGCGATCAACGAAGATGCGAAGCGTCAGCAGCTCACCGGCCGCTGCGCATTTCAATGATCATCAGATGCCCGCCGTTGGGTTCCATCGCCAGCGGGATCGCCGTCGTCGATGACACGCGCTGCGTGGAATGAACGGAATTCGGTTTGCCGGGCACGTCGGCATGGATGCTCGCGTCGTATTCAACGCCGGGTTTCAGGAACGAGAGCGGGAGCGATGCCGTCACGGCGTTCGGGCCGGACATGCTCGCGACATACCAGCTCGTTCCTTTCCGGCGCGCGACCGTCACGTATTTGCCGAGGTCGGTGAAGACTTTCATCTCGTCGAACAGGCCGGGAAGCTTTTCGACAAACTCGACTTCGCCGCCGCCCTCGCCGCCGGGCGACCACTGCCGCATACCGCCGCGAATCGAAACGCGCCCGTGAAAAACGCCGAGCATCGCGACCTGGTGGCAGTGCGTCTTCCGCTTGTTGAACATCTCCGGCGTATAATCCACCGGCCCCATCAGGCAGCGCGTGAACGGCAGCATGATGTCGTGAAGGCTCTTCATTTCCGGCGCGATGGAATGCTCGGCCTCCTCGCCCGCGACGCCCTCGATGTTCATCAGGTTCGGAAACGTTCGCGACAGCCCGCTCGGATAGTACGCATCGTGAATCACGGCGATCAGCTTGTGCTCGGCGGCCTTCTTCACCATGTAGGTGATCGTCCGCTCGTTCACCTGCGACGCCGGCGGAACGAAGCCCGGCTTCACGCCCGCGACGCCCCACTTCTCGTACTGCGCGAACACATCCTCGATCGCGTGCCCGCCGCCGAACTCCTTCAGCGTCCCGCCGCGAACGTAGAGGCAGATCCCGACCGGCGGATTCAGGCCCCGGCCATACGCGCACAGCGCCGGCACATCGAGATCGACGAAGTTCCCGCCCGAGTCCGCCTTCGGCCGGAACGGCACCCAGCCCTTCGCGGCCGCGAGCAAATTGCCGCCGACATTATTCCGCCACTCCGGCTTATCGTCCCAGAACTTCGACTTGTTCTTCTCGAAGAACGCGATCTCCTCCGCCGTCCACTTCGTCTCCGCGCCGCACCACGAGTGATCGATTTCGAGATATTCGATTTTGTGCGCCGACGCGAAATCGCAGAGCTTCTTCAGCTCGTCGGTCACCATCCGCGTGTTGCGCACCTGGCAGATCGCCTTGCCCGCCCTGATCCACGACGTATCCGCAATCGCGCACGGCGGGTTCACGTTCTCGACGATGAGCCGGTTCTCATAAAGCCTCGCCGCCGTCTCGCCGACGATCATCACCTCCCACGAAGTATGGAACGGCGTCGCGCCCTCCGCCGCGGAATGCAGCGTCCCGACGATCGTGCCCGCCGCGTCCTTCTTTCGCTCCCACGACAGCTGCGAAAAATCGGAACGCTCCGCATCCGTCAGCGACACGAACCGCCCGCCGCCCGCATCGACGGTCACGTTGCCCTCGCTCTTCGACATCGTCGCGATGGTCTTCGTCCCGTACTCATAATTCCGGCACTGATAAATCCGCCGGTCCCCGCCGAAGCAAAACTCCGTCAGCCGTTTTTTCACGACCACGCGATCCAGCCCCGCCTGCTTCGGAAACTCGTACCGCAGCGCGACGCCCTCGTTGTACGCGCGCAGCACCGCGACAAACGACCGCCTGCTTCCCGACGCCTCCGCGATCCTCACCGCGACCTGATTGAAGTTGTCCGGCACCTCGCTCCGATTCCCCCACACCGCGCGCCACGTCCCGTTGCTCGAAGCGCGCTCGGCGCCCGCGAGCGCGAACGGCCCGCGAAAATCATCCGCCGCCAGCTCCACGCCCAGCGCGCCGCGCGCAAGAATCTTCTCCCCGCAAAACGTCACGCCCCACGACGCCCGCCCGCCCTCGACGCCCACGGACACCTCGATCTTTCCGTCCGGCGACTTGACCGTCTCGCCCCCGCGCGCCATCGCGACCGCAGCCGCGACCAGCAACGCCACAACCCATCTCGGCATATTCGTCATAAATCTTCCCTCACTTCCAATGATTGGAAACTTGCCCCGCGCTGACTTCCAATCATTGGAAACCACCGCGGCTCGTTCTCACTTGATCTCAACCTCCACGGCACCCTGCTGGTTCGAAAGGCGAAGCTTCAATGTTCCGGCCGATGCGTCCCAGTCGTTTTGCTTCGCGGCCGAGGCCGGTTCGATTTTCACGTCGGGCTTGCGCGAGCAGGCAAACGTCAGCTCCGCGTCGCGGTCGGGATATTCGGTGTTCATCTGAAGCCAGAGTTGTCCGCCGCGGTTTTCGATCTTGCCGATGAGATACGAATGCGGCGCGATTTTGCCGGAGAGTTTCGTGACCGCGCCGGCAGCGAGCGGCAAGGAATACGACTCGGTCACATCCTCGTTCTCGTGCGAATTCATCACGGCCAGCGTGTCACCGACGCGCCAGACACACGCATCGCCGTCGTAGAATTTCGGATATGCCGCGTTGAAAGTCTCCGTCACCTTTGCGGTGTCCTGCAATTCCGAGACGGGAAGATTTCGCACGCCGACGGCGAGCGGCTCGTTGCCTTGCGGCAGGACCGGGATGAAATAGTAGCGGCCGGTGTTCGGGAAGAATTCGAAAAGCTGCCCGTCAATATTTCCCATTTTGCGGAAACCGTAGGTGCCGGCGTAGAGCGGGCCGTATTCGACATAATGCGTCCACGTCTTCGCATCGCCGGCTGTCTTCTTGTCGTTGAAGACGGAGAGCTTCACGTTCTGCAAAACTTCTTCCTTCGTCGGAATCAGGCCGTGCTGAACCGCGCCGCGAATGAGCGGCGCGACGAAACGCTTGAATGTTTCCGTGGTCTTGCCGGTGTCATACCAGATGCCGGACTTCCAATCGGATTCGGGACTCCGCGCGACGAGCTTCGCGCTCGTCATCAGCGTCTGGCCGTCGAGGCTGTAGATGTCGCAGCCGCGGGCGATGCCCATCACGCAAACCAAATCCCAGAAGATTCGCGGCATCGTGCTGAGCACGCCGCTGCGCTCGCCGGCGCAAACGCCAAGTTCCTTGAAGCCGGCGTTTTGCCAGTAGAAGCCGCCGTCCTCCCACGCGCCGTGGCCGTACGTGACCCCGCCGAGCCACAGCCCCATCGCCGCGCTCTGAGAATAGAATTGCCGGCGGATGATGTTGTTCTTCTGCGACAGCACGAGCCAGCGGCCGTACTCGCGGACGAACTTGCCCTGCTCATCCATCATCTCCTGCCACTTGTCATCTTTGTAGGTGCCGTCGGCCTCCTGATAAATCATTCCGTACTTCGCGCAGAGTTGCAGCAGCCGGTGGGCATAGCGCATTTCACCGCGCGGGCTTTCGCGGAAGAGGTCACTCAGATGCTCGCCACCCTGGATGCCGACGAAATTCGGCACATGCTGGAACAGCCATTCGATGTCGGCCAGGCCGACCCAATGACTCCGCAGCATGATCGCGTGCGGCATCTTCTCCATGCCGCGTGCAAATTCTGTCACCGGGACGCCCTTGCCTTCCATCCCCTCGGCGATGATCCCGACATACGGCGCGATGTCGGCGGGCACGTCGGGATGAAAACTCGTGAAGTCCAGCACGCGCGTCGCTTCGAGCGTGAACAACGGATTCTTTGCCGTGAGCGGTCGCTTCGGCGGTTTCGTCGCGTGATCGTTGTTGACGGTGAACGCGCGCGTCTCCGACCAGCCGCCCGCGATGCCGCCCTTCATTCCGCGCAGCCGCCAGTACCACTTGCCCGGCGCGGGCAGGCGATCGTCGGGCACGAGATACCACGGATAATCCTCGCTGCTTGTCAGGCGCAAATCCACCGGCGACGCGAAATCCGCCGTGCGTGAATATTGAAGCTCGTAGTCCACGACCATCGGCAGCGCGTACCACCGGAACATCGCCGCCAAATCGGTGAAATCCGCATCGGCCACCGGCGACAGCATCTTCGGCGACTCCGGCAACGTCTCGACAATCGAAACGGTTGTCCCCGCCGACGTCTCCAGCACAAACGGCACTTCATCCTTCCAGCCGAGCCGTTCGTTCAGGTCAATCGTGCAAGCCACCGGCTGATTCGTCTCCAGCAACGTCACCGCCTTCTTTCCACGCGCGACAACTTTCGTCGCGCCCGCAACGCGGCATTCGAAGTGTTTGTTGAAATCCAATCGCAACGCGATCTGGCGGTCGGCGTTGCTTTCGATGCCGCCCACCGTCTGCATGTACACCGGCTCACCCGCAACGAACACCGCGCACGGCGACTCGAATTGGGGCAGCTTTTCTTTTTGAAGCGCGGTCCACAGCGCGACCGTTTCGCGATGAACGCTCACGCCGGTCTGCTCCGCGAGGAATTCGAAGCCGTTGTCGAGTGCGCTGTGCGGCTTCACGAGAAACGGAAATTGACCGACGGTCGGATCAATAAAATTGCACTGGAAACCGCTGCCGCTGCATCCCCAAATCATCGAACCCTGCCCGACTTTCCCCGGCGTCGGCAGCAGCGTTGACATCCCGACACCGCAGCCCGTCGCCGGCGATTCCATCGTGATGCGGCAAAGTTGTCCGATCCATGCCGGCCGGGTTTCGCCGCCGTTGAGATCGCCTGCCAGCGGCGATTTTTTCCGCTCGATCAGCGGCGTCGGCATCAAATCCTTGCTCCACCTTCCGCGGATTCCGTCGCCGCTTCCGACGTAGGCTATCCACAGCGGAGCATCGCCGTCGTTCTGCCAGCGCACGCGGCAAATCAGCAGCGGCAATCCCGGAACAAGCTCGAACGTTTCGACGACGGAAAAATCTTTCGCGAACCCGCCGAAGCGGCTGACGCGGCGGATCGCGGGCCGGCCATCGGGCGAAACCGACGCCTCGCATTTTTCGGCGCGCGCATCGGCGGAAAATTGCAGCAGCCCCATGTCCTTCGGATTTCCGTTTGCGATGCGGCCGCGATTCTGGTTGTCCACCCAGAAATCCAGCACACCGTCCTTGATCAGCGCCGGCCGGTTTGTGCCCGCGCCGTCGAACGAAAGATTCCAGCCTTTTTTTCCGAGAGTCGCAGCGACAACTCCGTTCCTGATCTCGCCGCTTTGCCGCGCCGAATCGTACGCCGCGGACACCATCGCATCGTCCGCCCATTTCTCCGCGCGCTCCGCAACCAGATCGAGCTGCGATTTGGCCGGCAGGGAAACGAAAATCCGCACGAAGCCATCCGTACCGTGCATCATCGGAATGGCCGCGGATTTGCCGGCGGCGCGCACGCGCAGCGGAGTGCCGGGCGGCAGACCGAGTTTCCCATCGAACATCTTTTCATCGAGCGCGACCGCCGTCGCGTGAACCGGCAGCGTGGAATAATTGACGATGCTGACCGGCACCGCAGTTTCCGCGCCGGCAGGCCGCGCCAGGGACGCGGCCAGAAAAAACATGAACGACAAACAACGAATCAGTTTCATGCCAGAAATTCTCCAATGATTGGAAAACATCGCGATCGAAATCTTCCAATCATTGGAAGTTCCGCAGGCGGTCACGCCGGGGCGGAATGATCGCGCAGCCATTCGCGGAGGCGCGGATATTCGTGGCGGAACTGCGGCGTCAGAATTTCCGTGGCGAGGTTCGCCTCGATTTCTTCGCGCGTCCAGAAACGGCCCTCGCTGATTTCGTCGGGCTCGAGTTTGAACGGACCTTCGTGGGTGACGACAAAGGAGCGGATCAGTTCGCTCTCGAACTTTGACCGCCAGATGTACTGGTAGGCGAAGGTCAGCCGCACCGGCTCGAAGCCAAGTTCCTCGGCGCATTCGCGGCGCGCGGATTCCGGCGGCGTTTCGCCCGGCGCCATGTGGCCGCCGACGCTGGTGTCCCACTTGCCGGGCTGCGTGTCTTTTCGCATCGAGCGCTTCTGGAGAAACAGCCGGCCGGCGCGGTCGAAGACGAAGACGTGAATGGACTGGTGCAGCAGCGACGGATCGCCGTGGCAACGGCTGCGCGGCGCGGTTCCGATGACGCGGCCGGTTTCGTCCACGACTTCGAAAATCTCGCCGGCGTTGGATTCGGGCATGGTCAGTGGGCGCCGCGTACGAGCGCGAAAAAGCGGTCTTCGTATTCGCCAAACATGCGCGTCCTCTTGAGCAGCTCGGCCAGCGCGGGAATTTGCGTGCGATCGTTCGAAGCGGAGCGAAAGGCCTGCTCGATGGCGTGATAATGGCCGTGCGGATCGCGATGTAAATCGCGCGCGTGCTGCGGGCCGGACTGCTGCACCAGTTCGACGAGCAGCTTCAGCAGGCAGACTTCCCACGGTTCGTCAACGCCAACGAGCACCGCGCTGTGCGGCTTGTTCCGCGCGATCTGGTCGGTCTTGACGCGCTCGGTCACGGTGTCGAGCGTGTCGGTGATGATCTGCTCGCTGATGGCCTCTTTTTTGACTTTGAAACCGTATTTCAAAATCATGAGGTCCTTCTCGTGCTCGCGCAGCCAGTCGAGATATTCGGTGGCCTGCGTTTCGCCGAAACCTTCGAGCGCGTTTTCCATGAACGATCCCGGCGTGATGATTTCGGGCTGGTAGGCGTTGAGCCGCCCTTCGCGCACGCGCACCTGCCGCGTGTCGTCCATGAGCTGCGAGATGAGATGATAATCCACGACCGTCGCGCCGAAGGTTTCGAGAATGCGCTGCGGACGCAAAACGACTTCGGTGTTGTTCACCGCATACCAGAAATCGAATTCGCGCTTGTCAGCCATTCGTGCTTCCTGCGGCAAATGCCTCGACGTAGGCAAGCACTTTCATTTCGATTTCCGGCAGCGCCTCCGCGGGCGTCGCGCAATCGAGATCGTGGACGGGCCAATATTCAACGCGCGATTCCCACGCCGGAAAAAATCGCCGCATCAGCGGGCGGTGTTCGGCCTCTTTCAGCGCGATGATCTTCGACGCGCGCAGAAGGTCGGCTTCGGCCAGCGTGACGCGGGTCGGCCCGGTCATCGCGAGATCAATGCCGCGCTCGCGTAGCGCATGTTCGGCCCACGGCGAAAGATCGCCCTCGACCAGATGAATTGCCAGCCCGCGCGAAAAGGCGCGCCACGGCACGCCGCGAGCTGCCGCCGCATGGTTGAACACGGCCTCGGCAAAACGGCTGCGGTAATAATTCCCGCTGCATATGAACAGAATTTCTTTCACGAATGTTCCGAATTCCAAGATTCAATTTACCGGACGCCGGCGCAAAATCACACCGGCCTGCGCCAGCCTTCGTCGTGTCCCTTGATCAGCGCAAGCGATTCGGCGGGGCCCCAGCTTTCCGGCGCGTAGGCCGCCATCGGCACGTTGAGGTTCTCGCGCCATGCTTGCAGAACCGGGTCCACGATGCGCCACGCGGCCTCGACTTCGTCGCTGCGGGTGAAGAGCGTCGAGTCGCCGCGCATGACATCGAGCAGCAGCCGCTCGTAGGCTTCGGGCAAATCCTTCTGCCACGTCTGCGAGTATGAAAAATTCATCGAGACGTTTTCGACCTGCACCTGCAGCACCGGCCGCTTCGCGGAGAATTTCAGCGCAATGCCTTCGTCCGGCTGGATGCGGAAGACGATCTGGTTCGGCTTCGAGTGCGTGAGGTCGCACATGTCGCCGACGCATTCGACGGTCTGGAAAAGTTGCAGCGGCGGCGTCTTGAAATGAATCACAATCTCGCTGACGCGCCGCGCAAGCCGCTTGCCCGTGCGGACAAAAACCGGCACGCCGACCCACCGCCAGTTTTGAAGGTTGAGCTTGAGCGCCGCGTAGGTCTCCGTCATCGAGCGCGGATCGATCCGCTCTTCCTCGCGATAGCCGGCGACGCGAACACCGTCCATCAAGCCGCCGGAATATTGCCCCCGCACGGCGATCCGGCCGACCTGATCGGGCCGCGGCGGCACGATGGACTGCAAAACTTTCAGCTTCTCATTTCGGATCGCATCCGCGGTAAGACTGGCCGGCGGCTCCATCGTCACGAGGCAGAGCAACTGCAGGATATGGTTCTGAACCATGTCGCGCAGCGCGCCGGTCGCGTCGTAATATGCCCCGCGCCCGCTCTCCATGCCGACGGTTTCCGCCGCGGTGATCTGGATGTGATCGACCAGATGATTGTTGAACAGCGGCTCGAAAATCGCGTTGGCGAACCGGAACGACAAAATATTTTGCACCGTCTCTTTGCCGAGATAGTGGTCAATGCGATAGACCTGCGATTCATCGAGAAATTTCCTGACCGTGTGGTTGAGTTCGACCGCGCTGGCCAGATCATGGCCGAACGGCTTTTCGATCACGACGCGCGTCCAGTGCTCCTGCCGCGCATGACCGATCAGCCCCGCATCGTGCATTCTCGCGAGCACCGTTTCGAACAGCTCCGGCTTGATCGAAAGATAATACAGATGGTTCGCCGGAAATTTCGACGCGTCCGCGATCTTCGTGGCGTAATCCTTGAACGCATTCTTGTCCTCGATATCGCCGCGGTAATAGAAAACGTGCCGCAGAAAATCCGCGAGCTGCTCGTCCGACGGCTTGTTCCGGCCGAACTTCTTCAGCGCATCGCCCATGAGCGCGCGGAACGACTCGTCGGTATAATCGCGCCGCGCAAACCCGACGATCGCCGTCTCGGCCGGAAGAAAGCCCTGCGCGAACATCGTGAAGATGGCGGGCATCAGCTTGCGCTGCGTCAGATCGCCCGACGCGCCAAAGATCGTGATCGTCAGCGGATCGCGCACCCTGAAGGTCGGCTGCGGAATCGCGGGCATTTCGATTTCATGAACGGATTCGGTTTCTTGCATGACCGCGAATGTATGCGTTCCGCCCCCGACAGGCAAACGACGGATTATTTCGCTCCGCCCAAATCTTCGGAATCGCCGTTTCCAATCATTGGAAGAATCCGCCCGGCTAACTTCCAATCATTGGAGCAGTCCGCCCGCTAAGTTCCAATCATTGGAACTCTCCGCAGTGAAGATTTCCAATGATTGGAAGATGCACTGGGGGCGGCGCGCCTCCGGCCGCCGTTGGGCGGCGGGACGCCGCCCCTCCCAGTTGGCGATGCCGCCG
>CAIVKH010000373.1 GCA_903906425.1 uncultured bacterium | reverse complement strand
CCGGCGGCGGCGGGACGGTGCCGCTCCCTGCTCGCGGCCATGCGGCACCTTCCAATGGTTGGAGATTTGCGGGGGGGTTATCGCGGGCGGGGGGCGAGCAGTTCGTGGAGGGCGCTGCTGAGGGATTCGATGTCGTAGGGTTTGGGGAGGATGCCGCCGAAGCCGTGGGTGCGGTAGTGGGCCATGATGGGGTCTTCGGAGTAGCCGCTGGAGACGATGGTCTTGACGGCGGGGTCGATTTCGAGGAGCTGGCGCATGGTTTCTTTGCCGCCTTGTGCGCCGGGGATGGTGAGGTCGAGGATGACGGCGAGGTACGGGCTGCCGGTGTCCAGGGCGGTGCGATAGGCGCGCACGGCGGTTTCGCCGTCGCTGACGGTTTCGGCTTCGTAGCCGAGGCGCGCGAGCATGGCGGAGGCGAGGTGCAGGATCTGCGGTTCGTCGTCCATGACGAGGACGCGGCCCTGGCCGGCGTGGGTGAGGCGCGCGGGCGTCGGCTCGGTGGGGCGCACGGTGGTGGCGGGCAGGTGGATGTGGAAGGTGGTGCCTTCGCCGGGGGTGGATTCGGCGTTGATGAAGCCGTCGTGGCGCTTGATGATGGAATAGGAGGTGGCTAGGCCGAGGCCGGTGCCGTGTTTCTTGGTGGTGAAGTAGGGTTCGAAGATGCGCTGGATCTTTTCGGCGGGGATGCCGGGGCCGCTGTCCTGAATCGAGATGGCGACATAGCGGCCGGTCGGGATGGAGAGGCCGCCAATCCGGTCGGTCATCGCGTTGTGGGCGCTGACGTGAAGGAGGCCGCCGTTGGGCATGGCCTGTACGGCGTTGAGCACGATGTTGTGGATGACCTGGCTGATCTGCCCGGCGTCCACTTCGGCGGACCATAGGCCGTCGGCGATGGCGAACTGGCAGGCGACTTTGGTGCCGTGAAGGATGAAGTTGGTCGTCTCCCGGATCAGTTCGCCGAGGGAGGCGGTCTTCTTGATGGGCGCCCCACCCTTCGAGAAGGTTAGCAACTGGCGGGTCAGGTCGCCGGCGCGGATGGCGGCGGTCTCCGCGGCGGCCAGCGTGACGGCCAGTTCGCTGCCGGGCGGGGCGTCCATGCGGGCCATGGAGATGTTGCCGATGACCGCGGTCAGGATGTTGTTGAAATCATGCGCGATGCCGCCGGCCAGCAGGCCGATGGTTTCGATCTTGCCGGCGCGTAGCAGTTCCTGCGCGGTGTGGTGCTTTTCGGTCACGTCGCGGAACACCAGGACCACGCCGACGAGGCGGCCGACCAGATCGCGGATGCACGCGCCGCTGTACTCGACGATCGGCTCCTCGACGTGGGGCGTATTCAGCAGAATCTTCTCGCCGAGGTCAACCGGCCCTTCCGTGCAGAGGATCCGCGTCACGGGATCTTCGGCCGGGAGGCGCGTTCTTTCGTCAACGATCTTCAACACATCGCCGAGCTTGCATCCGCAGGCATCGCTCGAGGCGACGCCGGTGAGCATCTCGGCCACCGGGTTGAACAGGACGATACGGCCATCCGTGTCGGTGGTGATGACGGCGTCGCCGATGGCGCGCAGGGTGACGGAGAGGCGCTCCTTTTCGTCGCCCAGCGCTTCTTCGACCCGGCGGCGCACCACAATCTCCTTCTCCAATTCCTGCGTGCGCTCGCCGACGCGCCGTTCGAGACCGTCATGGGCGGCCTGCAAGGCCGAGTCGTGCGTCTGGATTTGCGCGAGCATCTCGTTGAAGCCGTCGGCGAGCTGGCCGATCTCGTCGTCGCCCTGTTTGACGGCGCGCACGGTGTAGTCCTTGCGCTGCGTGATCTCGCGGGCCGTGCGGGACAGTTCGACGATGGGCGCGGAGATTCTCTTCTGCAGGCGCGAGGCCAGCCAGAGGGCGATGAGCCACGAGGCCGTCAGCACGATGAGGGCGAGGCCGAGATATTGGATGAATCTCGTGACGATGGGGCTGAAGCTGCTTTCGAGATAAACAAAGCCGATGCGGGAGTCCTTGTAGGTGATGGGCTGCCAGACGAACAGGATGGCTCCCCGCCACTGGACGCCGGCGGGCGGCGGCTTGTCAGGGAGGACGTATTGCCGCGATGACGGTATTCGCTGATATTTGGCGAGCACTTCGCGCCGTTCGTTGAACACGCCGGCGGCTTCGAACTCGCTGCGCAACTTCAGCGATTGGAGCACCAGTTGCGCGTGCTCGGTGTCGTCGAAGGCGGCGGCGGCGCCGACGTTCGCGGCCAGGATGCCCGCCTCGGATTCCAGATTCCGGATGGCCTCCGCGCGCACGACGAAATACTCATAGGTGCTGAATGCGAAGGTGGACAGAACCAGCGCGACGGTGCTCGTTGCCATGGCCAGCACGAGCAGCTTGCCCCGCAAAGAATGTGATGAAGTCGCGCGCATGGTTACGGACCGTCCGGGGAGATTCTGCTCTTCACGGTCACCGCCAGATCGAGCAATTGCGAACTGACACGCAAGCCCGATCCGGTCACGGCCTTTTCATTGATTTCAAAACGCACGGTTTGTTCCAGCAAAAGCAGGTTGATCATCACGCCGCTGTCGGCATAGCCCGCCGTGTCGCCGACGGTGAGAATCGGAGAGCTTCCGAGAGCGTTCAATATCTCCCGCAGCCTCACCTGCTCGGACCGCCCGATGAAAAGCAGATGGCATTTTGCCGCCAGCGCCTCCTCCACCCGCGTAAAGCGGACGAACTCCAGCGGATGCTGCCGGATCGTCTTGTCGCGGAGCACCAATTCCAATCGTTCACCGAACGGATCGCGGCCGAGAATTCCGATTTTGACCGGCGTGTTGCTGGCCGCAAACGCGGCCGTCGGCCACTCGGAAAACAGGGCGAACTTGAACAGGAACGCCGCCTTGATCTCGTACTCGCTTCGCGCAGGAGGAACATTGTCGGCGCATCGAACCTCCGCGCCCCAGAGCGACAGAACCAGGCACGCGCATACACGCAGCCACGCCACGGCGGATGTCCCCCACCCCCCCGCGACGCATCGCGCCAGACGCCGGTTCGCGGAAGCGGTCAGCAGAGTTTCCAATGATTGGAAAAACACACCGGCGGAATTTCCAATCATTGGAACTTGCGCAAGGAATGCCGGGGGCTCCTTCAAACTGCCGCTATGTTTCGTCGCGATGTTCAAGCTTGCCGTTGGTTCATTTCAAAAGCGGTAGGTCATCTTCACGCGGAAGGTTCGTCCGTCCTGCCAGATTTCGTCCTGCACAAATCCGACGCCTGCGGGGACGGCATAGTGCGCGTCGAAGAGGTTGTAGATGCTGGCGGAGAGCTCCACGTTCTTCACGATGCGCTGGCTGAAGAGGGTCCAGTTTGCCAGCCAGTATCCTTCCACATGCCTCGTCTCGCTCTCCGGCAGCGTCTTCATGCCGCCGGTGTAGAGAACTTCGGCGCCGGAGAAGACGCGGTCCCTGTAAAGCGGGACGATCAGATTGAGCTTGGCGAGATGCTCCGGCGATTCGGGCAATTGCTTGTTGGTTTGCTCATCAATGGCGAGCTGATGGGAATAACTCGCGCGCGCCTGAACGCCACTGCGGTGCTTCCAGTTCAGTTCGACCTCCGCGCCGTCGGCACGGGCGCGGCCCGCATTGTTGAACGTCCATTCTGTATCACCCGACTGCACGATCAAATCTTCAATGTCGTAGTGATAGGCCGACAAACTCAGGCACAAATTCCCGGGCATCGTCTGTTCGCACACCACTTCGTAGGTCTGGATTCGCTCGGGCTTCAGATTCGGATTTGCCATGTTCCCACCACCCTGACTGTGCAACTCGTAGGTGGTCGGCGCGCGATAGGCGCTTCCGTAGAGCATCTTGATCGTTGCGTCTTTCCACGGGTGGTGGATCAATCCGACGCGCGGGTTCACCGTGTCGCCAAATGATTCGTAGTGATCCCACCGCAGCCCCGCATTGAGGATCAGGTTCGTGCAGATCGTGAATTCATCCTGCGCATACGCGCCGAAATCGAAACTGTTCGCGTTGTTGTCGGAGACAGGTTCAGGCGGCGACACATAATAATACGATTGGTCTTGTTGAAAATGGTCGCGGGCCTCCGCGCCGAGCGTCAGCGTGTGGTCATGCCAGCGCCGCGTGTATTGCACTTCGCCGCCAGCCAACCGCCCGACATCGTCTTCGCGGCTCAGGCCGGGAGGCTGTGGCGGTGCGTTCGGATAATTGGCCACGAATTGATAATCGTCGTAGTACGCGCGCGCCATCAGTTCGGAATCTTCATCCAGCGAGTGGCGCCACGACAAATCAATGTAGCCGCGCGTGTCCACGGTGTAGTACCGCGGATCATCGAACAGATCGCTCCACGACGCCGTAGGAACGCCCTTCTTTCGCAGCACCCAGGCCGAGGACAGCGTGAAATCGGACCAGGTGATGCGCGCATAAAAATCCTTCGACCGCTCATAGTCGAGATCCTCCGCGATCCCGTTGTGCGTCGCCGGGCTGTCGAATTCCTTGAAATAAAGTCTCTCCGGCCCGGCGCTGTCGTAGTACGTGGCCGACAGGACATATTCGATGCCCGCGTTCGTCGCCACGCCCGCAATCGTGCCGCGCTCCTTGAGCGTGTCGAAACTCCCGCCCGAGACCGAGGCCTCCGCATGCTGCAAATCGCGCGCCTTCTTTGTGAAGACATTCACCACCGCAAGCAGCGCGCTGCTGCCATACATCGAAGACGCCGGCCCATGCACGACCTCGACGCGGTCAATCAAATCCACGTCCAGGACGAATTCCCCGCCGAGCAACCCGCCGCCATAAATGTTTTCGTTGATGCGATGCCCGTCCACCAGCACCAGCACGCGCGAATTGTAATCCGACGGAATGCTGAACCCGCGAACGCCGAGATAGGCATAATTGCGATCATAGGTGACATACATCCCCGGCATGCTCTCCAGAATGTCCGCCAGCGTGCGATAGCCAAACAGCTTGATCTCCTCGGAAGTGATCACCGTCACCGACGCCGGCGCATTTTCCGTCTTCTGCGCATAGCGCGAGGGCGTTGAAACGCTGGCGACTTTGACCGCCATCAAGTCCTCCAGCGAAAGCTCGGCCAGATCGTTGGACCCGCCGCCGGTCCTCGTCTGGCCGGTGGCGGATGCCGCGGCAACCATCGCGGCGGCGCACAAGAATCCGGCCATGCGACACTTCTTTGACAGAACCCGGCGTGATGCCCATGAACTTATCATGCTACTTCATCCCCCTTGACAGCGGACCGCCATAAAAGAGAGCAAATGCCGTTCCACTCCGCGGAATTCATATTCACCCCCGGGCAGCGCACAATCAATATCGAACCGGCGCGCCATCCTGCCGCGGTTTCATCCACTTGGCCCGGCAAGTCCTACTCATACCTCAAACTGTCGATCGGATTCAACCGCGAGGCGCGAAGCGCGGGGAAAAACCCGAAGCAGACGCCCACGGCGGCCGAAACGCCCAGGCCCAGCGCGATCGAATCCATCGAGATCAGCACCGGCCAGTGGTTCGAATGCGCCACCGCCCACGCGGCGAAAATCCCGATGCTGATCCCGATGATCCCGCCGGCCGCGGACAGCACGATGGCCTCGACGAGGAATTGCAGCAGGATGTCGCGCCCGCGCGCGCCGATGGCCATGCGCAGGCCGATCTCGCGCGTACGCTCCGTCACCGACACCAGCATGATGTTCATGATCCCGATGCCGCCCACCGCCAGCGAGATGGACGCAATGGCCGTCAGCAGCGTCGTCATCATTCCCGTCACCTCCGTGCTCGTTCGCGACATCTCCGCCGGATCGGTGATCTTGAAATCATCCTCCGCCCCCGCGGCCAGATGGTGCCGCTGGCGGAGAATCCCGCGGATCTCCTCCTTCGTCGCCTCGATATGCTCATCATCATCCACCGTCACGCTCAGCTGCGTAACCTTGCTGAACGGCGACTTCTCAATCGTCTGCCGCAGCGACGTCCACGGGATCACGATCACATCATCCTGATCGCTGCCCCACGCCGTACTGCCCTTCAGGTCGAAAACCCCGAGCACCCGGAAAACCATGTTCTTGATGCGGATGACCTTTCCCACCGGATCCTCCCCCGGCCCGAACAGATTATCCACCACCGTCTGCCCGATCACGCAAACCCGCGTCGCCCCGCGCACATCCCCCTCGGTGAAGAACGCCCCGCACGACATCGAACGGCTCCGCACCTCCAGATACGCCGACGCCACCCCGCGCAACGTCGTGAACCAGTTGTTCTCCTTGTACACCAGCTGCGCGGACGTATTGATCTGCGGCGTCATCGCCACCGCGTGCTCGCACTCCATCATGATCGAATCCCCGTCCTCCGCCGTCAGCGTCTCATGCGACCCGCTCCCGCCGTGGACGCCCCCCCCGTGCGAACTGCCGTTGAACACCCAGATCATATTATTCCCCATGCTATTGATCTGCGCCTGCACCATGAACGCCGCCCCCCGCCCCACCGACAGCACCGCGATCACCGCCGCAATCCCGATGATAATGCCCAGCGCCGTCAGCAGCGACCGCGTCTTATTCCGACGCAGCGCCCGCAGCGCGATGGCGATGATGACGAACCACTTCATTTCGAAAACCTGAAACCTGACGACAGCCCGGGCAACTCTCCAACCATTGGAAACTCGCGTCACCAAGTTTTCCAATCATTGGCAAAACTGCCGCCCTCAACCTCCAATCATTGGAAAAGACCGCCCCCGCAAACCTCCAACCATTGGAAGCTCCGGTCTGAAATCTGAAATCTGAAATCTAAAATTTGCCCCCAGCGCGCCCGTCCGGTGCCGGCAGAAAGCCCGTCCGGTGCCGGCAGAAAGCCCATCCGGTGTTGGCAGAAAGCTCGTCCGGTGTGGGCAGAAAGCCCATCCGGTGTGGGCAGAAAGCTCGTCCGGTGTGGGCAGAAAGCCCATCCGGTGTGGGCAGAAAGCTCGTCCGGTGCCGGCAGAAAGCCAGTCCGGTGCCGGCAGAATGCCAGTCCGGTGCCGGAAGAAAGCCTGCCCGGTGCCGGCAGAAAGCCTGTCCGGTGCCGGCAGAAAGCCCGCCCGGTGCCGGCAGAATGCCAGTCCTGTGTGGACAGAACGCTCGTCTAGTGTGGGCAGAAAGCCTGTCCGGTGCCGGTGATCAACCATGCGCGTGACTGCGATTAACGAAGGATTACCGGATCGCAGAACTGTGGCGACGGGTTTCTGCTGGAGTGCGGCGGCATGACGCCGCTTTCCATCGGCCCGCCAGAGGCGGGCCAATCAAGAGCGCAGACATGTCTGCGCCAGAGGCGAAGGATGATTTCTGGTTTGTCCGTTCCGGTGCTTCTCATCACCGGCCACTTTCCGTCTGCCCCTTCCGGGGCAACCTCGCGCCGCCTATTTCCTTAGCGCCTCGAAATCCTGTGCGGCGCGCTCGCGGGCGCTCTTGCGCAGGTCGGACGGGTCGGGAATGCCGACGCGGCCCCACCATTCGGGGTCGGTGTGGTCCGCGCGAAACCGGTTGTAGAAAACCATCGCCTTGGCCGCCATGCCGCCGGCGCGGTCCTCGTCGCCCATCATCCGCCAGATTTCGGCCTGATAAAAATGCGCCTCGATGAGCCGGATGGCTTCGCTGCTGGTCGCGCTCTTCATGATGTCGGCCCCGGCATCGGCGGTGAACTTGGCGAGGATGAAGGCGTCGAGGTTGCCGGAGTTCTCCGCGTCGGGATAGCGCTTCTTGAGGTCGTTGAAAAGCTCCTGCGCCTCCTTGACGTGATGGAACATGTAGAGCGTCTCGACGGTCTCGCGCAGGAAATTCTTGTGCGCGGTCTTGATCGTGTCCTCGTCGGGATGCTCCGCAATGGCGTCCTCGTAAACCTTGCGCACGCGCGGAACCAGGTCGAGGTTCGCCGTCGGCATGAGCCGGCCCGTGGTCGGCGAGACGAACAGCCGGCCCTGCCGGAACGCCTCGACCATCGACTGGAACATCATGCGGTCGGCCTGCACGGACGTGAATTTCTTGCGCGCATATTTCTTGCTGAGCCACGCCCAGTAGATCGCCTGCGCCTGCGAGAGCCGCCAGTCCAGCGGGCCATAGGCCGCGTCCACTTCCTTCATCACCGCCGGGTCCATCTTGTAGATGTGCGACAGCGCGTGCCGCCGGACATACGCCTTCAGATCGCCCGCGGCCGGATCGCCGGCCAGCAGCCCCGCGACCGCCGGCGGCAGATTCGTGCCGAGCATATCCAGCGAATACGGATCGCGGCCCGCCGCCTCGATCTTGCGCACCAGCTCGCGCGCGCCGGGCCGGGCGAGAAGCTCGTCGGTGGATTTCGGCGCGGCGGCCATCGCCGCGTAATCCGGCGCGGGCCCGTCGAACAGGCGCATCATTTCGCGCGCCCACGACTGCTTGTAGAACTGGTGGGCGTCGTCCATGTCCTGGCCGATCTTGTGCTGGAATATCCAGCCGAGCTGATAGAGCACGTCCGGATCGCCCGGGTTGTATTTCAGCCCCTCATCGCGCAGCAGCTCGATGCCGTGGCGCACCCAGCGCCAGCGGTCCTCCGGCGCGTTGAACATCACGCTGACGTTGTAGGCCAGGTTCCAGCCCTGGAACGTCCACACCTGCGCATAGCGCGGCTCCAGCTTCGTGATCCAGTCGGCCAGTTGCACCAGCTCGAAATACTTCCCCTTCTCCTGCAAATCCGACGCCCGCACCCACAGGATGTCCGCCACGATCCCGCGGAACCCGCCCAGCGCCACCGTCGTGAACGCCACCAGCGGCGGCGCATTTTCCACCGGGTCGGCCTGCGAGATTTGCAGCACCTTGCGCTGCTCGCACAGCGGCCCGTTCATCCGCGCCGCGCCGAAGAAGCACGCCACCGCGATCACCAGAAAAACTATGTTCGTCCAACGCCTCATCTTATCTGCTCGTAGTGGGCGCGCGTGAGCGCCGTTCCGGATTTACGCGGCACCGCCGCGCCAAACCCGGGGCCCCACGATCGCAACTTCCAATCATTGGAACTTTGCGGACCGAACCTTTCCAATGATTGGAAATTGCCGAGCCGGTCTGTGACATCTGTGTCATCTGTGGTTCAAGCTCCGGTCAGTTCTGCGGCAGCGCGACTTCGCGGCGGTTGAAAACGTAGGCGCCAAACAGCGCGACCAGGCCGCCGTAGATCAGCACGTTCACCAGCATCGCTTTCTCAACGCGCGTCCACGACACCATCCGCGCCGTCGCCACCTCGTCCCACGGCATGTCAAAATCCATCGGGCTGACGACCGCGTTCAACGCCCTGTACATCGAGCGCAGCGTCGTGTTCGCGGCCGCCTCCCACACCGAGGTGCTGCGCGCGTCGCCGACGATGTACTTGGTCGCCGAAAGCTCGCCCACCATGCCGCCCGAAAAAAGCAGCAGCACCATGAACAGCGAGGTGAAGCCCGCCACCGGCAGCGAAAAGATCGTGCCCGCCGTCACGCCCAGCGCCGACAAGAACGCAAGCTGCGCCAGCACGATCAGCGCGCCGCGCGCCATATTCGCCGCGAACCCGCCCACCGGCACGAGCACCGCCAGCGAATCGTCGTTCCCAAACATCACCGTCACGCCCGAGTCATCCGTGTTGGCATACGAGAGCATCAGCGCCGTTCCGCCGTGCAGCACGCGCGCCGGAATCTGGAACTCGTGGAAGGCCAGCGGCACGTTCGTCTGCGAAACCCTGAAGAGCCGGCTGTTCTCCGGCGTCCCCGCAAACCAGACGCATGCGATGGGATTCCGCTCCACGCTCGACATCGCGAACTTGAACCGCACCGTCAGCTCCGCGTCATCCGCCACCCGCTCCGGCAAATCAATCGGCCATGAGCGCCCGTTGCCCGGCGGCACCGCCCCATCCACCGCGCGGAAGTTCCGACGGATCGCCTCCAGCGCGTCATCGGGATCGGCGTTCTTCGAGATCTGCCCCTTCTTCATCATGTCAACGAACTGGGCGCGCGCCCGTGCCTCGACATCCGGCAGCGGCGGGCGGATCTCGCGGCGCGCCACGAAGATTTCGTTCTCGAGCCTGCCGCGATCCGCGTCCGAAAGCTGCGACGGCCGCAGGCTCCAGCGCAAAAGCCCGTACGTCGCCGCCACGCAGACGAGCAGCAGCAGCGAATTCATCGCCATCAGACCGGCCCACTTCCCCAGCCAGACTTGTGCGCGATGAACCGGCTTGGCCACCAGCATCTGGATTTGCTTTTCCTGGATTTCCGACGAGACCGCCGCGCAGCCCGCCCACAGCGTCGCCATCGAAAGCAGAGTGCCCGCGATGCCGAGCGTGTAGCCGATGATGATCTCAACCTGCCCCGCAAGCGTACCATCGCTTTTCACCGTGAGCGGCAGCCCGACGATCAGCGCGAGCAGGATTGCGAGCAGGGAAATGACAATCTTCGAGCGGATGGCCGTCCGTATCGTGATCGCAGCGATGGCAAGAATCGGCCGCATCGCGATCAAGCCTTCTTGTCGCCGCCGCCCACGAAGCGGCTCAGTTCATCGTCCACTTTCTTCAAATCAACCTGTGGCTCTGCAGCCGGCGGCGGTGACGCGGGCTTGCCGGGATCAGCGACCACGGCCGCAGGCGGCGCAGCGACGAGCGCCTGCAACTGCGCGTCCGCGCCTGCCGGGGATTGCTGAAGATATGTCGCGACGCCCTTGCTTCGGTCCGCGCCGCTCGCCTCGGTGGTCTTCGCCCGCGCCTTCTCGACGACTTCGAGGAAGAACTGTTCGAGATCGCGCCGCGGATGATCCACATCTGGTTCCCTGCCGAAAAATTCGCGGAGTTTCTCCAGCGCGAACTTGATCTGCTCCGGCGAAAGTTCCTCCGGAAACGTCACGCGATGCCGCGCCTTCTCTTCGAGCAGTTCGTCAATCGAACCGAGCGCCTGGAATTTCCCGTTGTACATGATCGCGACGCGATCGCAGACGTCCTCGACATCAGCGAGCAAGTGCGACGACATGATGATCGTCTTGCCGCGCTTCGCCAGCGTCAGGATCAAATCCTTCACCTGCCGGCAGCCCAGCGGATCGAGACCGCTCGTCGGCTCGTCGAGAATCACGAGATCGGGATCGTTCACCAGCGCCTGCGCAAGCCCGATGCGCCGCGCCATGCCCTTCGAGAACTCGCCGACCTTCCGCCGCCGCGCGTGCTGCAATCCGATCATGTCGAATAGCTGGTCAATGCGCCGCTTTCGTTCCGCCGAATCCAGATCGAACAGCTTGCCATAAAAGTTGAGCGTCTCTTCCGACGTTAAATAAGGATAAAGGTATGATTCTTCAGGCAAGTATCCGATCCGCGCCTTCGCCTTCACCTCGCGCGGCGATTTTCCGAGCACGCGCAGGCTGCCTTTCGTCGGGAACAGCAGGCCGAGGATCATTTTGATCGTCGTGCTTTTGCCGGAGCCGTTCGGCCCGAGCAGGCCGAACACTTCGCCGCGCCGCACATCGAACGTGACGTTTTGGACCGCGTTGACTTTCGGCCGGTGCCAGAAGTCCTTGAAAATCTTCGTCAGCCCATCCGCCTCGACGATCCGGTCCGCTGTGTTGTCTTCTGTCGCCATAGAGCCGTGATAGTTGCCATCAGCGTTTGAAACCGCAAGGCGGATTGTGTTCAAACAGACCGGCTGCTATACGAGGCCGAAATGCCGACGAACGAAAAACCAACCCGCGCGCGCCAAGTCGTCCTGCTCTTCGCGATCACGCTTGCGATCATCACCTACGTTGACCGCGTCTGCATTTCGCAGGCGATGCCCTCCATTCAGAAAGAACTCGGCCTTTCGAACCAACAGGTCGGCATGCTCTTTTCCGCGTTCACGCTCGCCTATGGCCTCTTCGAAATCCCGTGCGGCTGGCTCGGCGACAAGTTCGGTCCGCGCGTGATGCTGGTCCGCGTGGTGCTGCTGTGGTCGTTCTTCACCGCCTGCACGGGCGCGGCCCGCGGATTCATGTCGCTCCTGCTTGCGCGCTTCGGCTTCGGTATTGGCGAGGCCGGCTGCTTCCCGAACATCTCGAAAGTCTTCACGATCTGGATGCCGTCGCGCGAACGCGTACGCGCACAGGGAATCCTCTGGCTGGCCGCGCGCTGGGGCGGCGCATTCTCGCCGCTGCTCGTCGTATGGATCGCCGCGCATTCCAACTGGCGCATGCCCTTCTTCGTTTTCGGCGGCTTCGGCATCGCCTGGGCGATCTTGTTCCTGTCCTGGTTCCGCGACGATCCGCGGAAACATCCGCGCGTTAACTCCGCCGAACTCGCGATGCTCGATGGCGCGGAGCGCAACATCGCCAGCAAGCACGGCAGGGTTCCGTGGGCGCGATTCTGCAGCAGCCCGACGGTCTGGCTCCTGTGGCTGCAATATTTCTGCATGAACTACGGCTGGTATTTCTACATCACCTGGCTGCCGAAATATCTTCAGGAAGTCCGCGGCGTCTCCGTCAAGGAAAGCAGCGTGCTCGCGTGGCTCGACCCGATCCTCGCGCACTTCGGCAACGAAGATGTTGTCACGAAGCTCAAGCTCGCCTTCCTCGCCGGCATCCCGCTTTTCTTCGGCGGACTCGGCAGCCTCTTCTGCGGCTCGCTCGCAAACTGGTTCGCAAAAGTGCTCGGCGGCACCGCGCGCTCGCGAAAAATTCTCGGCTTCACCGGCCTCGCCTCCGCCGCCACGATGCTCGTGCTCTCCACGAAAATCCAAAGCCCGTTGCTCGCGATGGTCTCGCTGGGCGCGGCGAGCTTCTGCAACGACCTCGCCATGCCCGGAAGCTGGGGCGCGGTCATGGACGTCGGCGGCAAATATTCCGGCTCCCTCGGCGGCGCGACGAACATGTTCGGCCAGGCCGGCGGCTTCCTCGCCCCCATCCTCATCCCGATCATACTTTCCCTCACGCACACCAACTGGGCCATCACCTTTTTCGCCTCCGCCGCCGCCTACGTCATCGGCGCGATCTGCTGGATCTTCCTCGACCCCGTCACCCCGCTGGACGAAAAAACTTCCTGACACCATTCACGAAAGAAAATGTGAGGACACCATGCTTGACGGATTGATGATTGGTTGGGCGATCAAGAACGCCATCGAAAACACGAACCGCAGTCTCGCATCGGTCGCGACCGAGCGACTCGAAACCGAGGGCGAGCGACTGCGCCGCGACTTCGGCCACCTCGCGCTCGCGACCGAAGGAATCTGGCTTTTGCTCAAGGAACACTACGGCTTCACCGACGAGCAGCTCGCCGCGAAAATCCGCGAAGTTGATCTTCGCGACGGCCACATCGACGGCCATCCGCCCCAGAGCGGCATCGCGCACTGCAAACAATGCGGACGCGCGCTGATGAAAGGCGCACCGCGCTGTGTTTATTGCGGAACGGAAAACACGCTCGCACCATTCCCGGCGTGACGCACCGCAACTTCCAATCATTGGAAAAACCGTTCACGAAAACTCCCAATGATTGGAAAAACCGACCGTGAAAACTGCCAATCATTGGAGATCACGCTCGCGACAATTTCCAATCATTGGAGAAAGTGAAATCGTCATGGCACTGCAAAATAAATTCATGTTTCGTTTAATCGTTTCGAGTCTGGTCGCTGGCTGCGCTGCCGTCGCGCAGACAAACGACACGATTGTGATTCAGCCTGCGAGCGATGACACGATGCTCGTGAATCCGGGCAAGGGCTGGGTGCAATATTACGGGACGGACAAGTACACGAAGGAGTTCATCGGCATCGGCTATACGCGCTGCTGCTGGTCGGACGTCGAGCCGAAGGAGAACGCGTTCGACTGGCGGCCGGTGGACGATTTCATCAAGTGGTTCAAGGCGGACGGAAAGAAAATCGCGCACGGCGTGATGAGCATCAGCACCGGCATCAGGAAGGAATATGTGACGCCGAAGTGGGTGTTCGATGCGGGCGCGGAGGCGCTTTCGATTCCTGATGAATCGTCGCCGACGAAACACCAGTTCATCGTGAAGCACTGGGACGATCCGGTCTTCGTGAAGAAGCTCGGCGAATTCGTCGCGGCTTTCGGAAAGCGATACGATGGAAATCCCGACATCGCGTTTCTCGACATCCGCGATTACGGAAACTGGGGCGAAGGACACGTCGGCTTTCTCGGCGTCGATCTCGCGCCGCCGGAAGTTTACAAGACGTGCTATCTCCAGCCCTACATCACCGCGTTCCCGCACACGCAGCTCATCGTGCCGTGGGGCCATGGCGGCTACGATGCAGTTTATGATTGGGCGATCGCGCAGGGCGCGGGCATCCGACGCGACGGAATTTTGAGCAAGTGGTCGAAGGACGGTTCCGAATGTTTGCGCGCTCACGGCCACGCGCCCGCCGTTTTCGAATATTGCGACAGCTACAGCGAAACGAAGAAAAACGGAAACTGGAGCACCGAATCGCTGCTGCATTACGTCGAATGCGGAAAGCCGAGCTACATGCAATGGGACGCAAACGTCTATCGCGAGAACAGCGAGTTCTGCCGGAAACTTGGCAACAAAATCGGCTACCACTTCGTCCTTCAGCGGGCCGTGCTGCCCAGGGAAATCAAATCCGCGCGGTCATTCGAACTTCAGTTGCGCTGGCTGAACGACGGCATCACGTATCTCTACGAACCCTGCCATGTCGCCGTCGGACTGCTCGACGAAAATGACAACGTCGTCCGGCAACAATGGCTCACTGACAGCGCGCCGAAAAAATGGTCGCCGAATGAAGCCGTAACAGAAAATCTCAAGGCCACATTTCAGGACGTACCCGCCGGCTCGTACAAAATCGCCATCGCAATGTTCACAGATCAAAAAGCCGCACATCCCGACTACCGGCTCGGAATCCAAGGACGCACCGCGACCGGCTGGTACGTGCTGCATGACAAATTGCCATGCACGCCCTGAGCGAATTCGATAGTGTGAAAAATATGAAAGCACTCGTTCTCGTCGAATACAACCGGTTTGAAATTCAGAATGTGCCGGTGCCGCAGATCGGGCCGGACGATGTGCTCGTCCGCGTGAAGGCCTGCGCGATTTGCGGCAGCGATGTCCACGGCATGGATGGCTCCACCGGCCGTCGCCGGCCGCCGGTCATCATGGGCCACGAAGCGTCCGGCGTGATCGAAAAGGCCGGCGCGAATGTTCGCGACTGGAAACCCGGCGATCGCGTCACGTTCGATTCCACGATCTACTGCGGCTCGTGTGAATTTTGCGCGGAAGGAAAAATAAATCTCTGCAACAACCGCCGCGTGCTCGGCGTCTCCTGCGAAGATTATCGCCAGCACGGCGCGATGGCAGAATTCGTCGCCGTTCCACAGCGGATTCTTTATCGCCTGCCCGATTCGCTTTCATTCGACCACGCCGCATTTGTCGAACCCGTTTCCATCGCCGTCCACGCCGCACACCGCGCACTGGGAGGGGCGGCATCTTGCCGCCCGCTAAACAAAACAAACGGCGGCAGGGATGCCGCCGCTCCCAGTGCCGCCGTCGTCATCGGCGCGGGGATGATCGGCCTTTTGCAGATTCAAGTTCTGCGCGCCTACGACTGCAAGCGGATCATCGCCGTTGATGTCGCCCACGAAAAACTCGCGATGGCCGCGAAACTCGGCGCGACCGAAACGATCAACTCGAAAGACTGCAAAGCCGATTTCAACGCCGACTGCGCCTTCGAATGTGTCGGCATCAGCGCCACGGTTGATCTGGCGATGCGTTCCGTTCGCAAAGGCGGAACCGTAACGCTCGTCGGCAACGTCTCGCCGAAAGTCGAGTGGCCGCTGCAAATCGCCGTCACGCGCGAGTTGACGATCTACGGTTCGTGCGCGTCGGCGGGCGAATATCCCGAATGTCTCGACCTGATGGCGCGCGGCGCGGTCAACGTCGCGCCGATGATCAGCGCCGTCGCCCCGCTCGCGGAAGGCGCGAAGTGGTTCGCGCGCCTCTACAAAAAGGAAGCGGCTTTGCTGAAGGTTATTCTGACACCCTGAATTTGAACTGCAGATGGCGCAGATGGACAGGATTTGAAATTCATTTTGTTGTTGGTCGCGAGTGAGCACGATGAAATCAGAGACATGCTACATGTGTGACGCGATTGCGACATCGCGTGAGCACGTACCACCCAAATGCCTTTTCCCTGAGTCAAAGGATAGCTTTGGACACGAACTTCGCTCAAACCTGTTTACGGTGCCATCATGTGACGCCCATAACTCTAGGAAATCCAAAGATGACGAATTTCTGATGGTCAGTCTTGCAGGAGTTGTTGGGAACAACTCGATCGGATATCGGCAGAACCAGACCAAAGTGAGCAGAGCCATCAAGGAATCTGCAGGACATTTGCTAGCCCTCGTCTTCCGCGGCGAGAGACAAGCGGTTTCGGCATCGATACGAAACCGATTCGTCGACGTGATTGTCGGAACTCCAAACGTCATTCGACTCAATACCTGCCTCGACCGAATTGCGCGTGGCATCTACTGTCACCATTTCGATCGTCCATTCAAAGGCTCGACACGCGTGGTCATGGCACACCTGATCTACACGCAGCCAAACGCGAAAGCGTTTACTCTTTTTCTAAAACACAGAGCCGAAGTCGATCTTCGCCAAGCAGAACGCATCGGCAGCAATCCCTCTGTGTTCTTCTATCGCATCTCTGAGCCAGACAACATTGGACTGCGCATCCTGCACATGTGCTTCTACGAAGGTGTTGACGTCTTCGCATCATTCATTCCAGAAGGCACGACTCTTCAACCGAATCTTGTGAACGAGTTGATTCAGATGGGCGTCCCGACCTGTTTTGAACTTGAAGGCAGAAAATACTGGCTGAACGAAGCTGACGACCAACAGCAGGCTGGACCATCCGCCTCAGGTGTGCCATCCGGTCCGCCTTAACGTCATCTGCGAAATCTGCGGTAAAAAAATATGAACACACAAAATCAATTCGACCTCACCGGCAAAGTCGCCGTCGTCACCGGAACGAGCCGCGGACTTGGACAATATTTTGGCCGCGCACTCGCAAGGGCCGGTGCTGACTTGGTCATCACCAGCCGCGATCCGGCGGCGCTGAAACCGTTCCAAACCGAAATCGAATCGCTCGGCCGCCGCGTGCTTCCGCTCGCGCTCGATGTGCGGAATTTCGACAGCATCCAGAAGATGGCCGCCGATGCCGCCGCGCATTTCGGCAAGATCGACATCCTCGTGAACAACGCGGGCTGCAATGTCCGCAAGCCCGCGCTCGATGTTTCGTGGGACGACTGGAATCTCGTGCTCGACACGAATCTGCGCGGGACGTTCTTCGTCTCGCAAGCGATCGCGCGGCACATGATCGCGAAGAAATACGGGCGCATCATCAACATTGGCTCGGTGACGTGCGTCGCGGGCTACGCGGGCCTCGGCCCGTATGGCGCGAGCCGCGGTGGCGTGAAGCAACTCACGATGAGCCTCGCCGACGACTGGGGCGTCCACGGCATCACGGTGAACTGTCTCGCGCCCGGCTGGTTCAAGACTTCGCAAAATGCGGTGATGTATGAAAACAAGGAATGGGTCGATTATCTGACCGACCGCATCCCACTCAAGCGCCCCGGCGCGCCGCGCGATCTCGACGGCGCGATTGTCTTTCTCGCAAGCGATGCGAGCGAATATATCACCGGCCAGACGTTGCTCGTTGATGGCGGCATCTCCACCGGCGCGACGCGCGCGCTGCCGAAAAAGTGAATTGCCTCCAGATCGAATTTTAGTGGAGATGGCCTCGTGACCATCATGGTGGTAGCTTGAATTAGATGACTTTCGCCCCGTCAAAAATGCCCGGTCAAAGCTGCGTCGTGCCGGCGCGGTCGCGGGCTTTCTCGCTGATCGAAATGCTCGTCGTGATCGCGATCATCGCGCTGCTCGCGGCGCTGATCATCCCCGGCGTGAGTGCGGCTCGCGCGAAGGCCGCGATGGCGAAGTGTGCCGCCAATCTGCGCCAGATTTATGTGGCGACCACGACCTACGCGGACGATCACGACGGTTTTCTTCCGGCGCGAGGCGCGATTGATTTGCCGCACCAACTCAGCGTCACACCGCCCTCGACGGTCAGTTGGGACCTGAACACGCTGCTCGTTGCGCGCTATCTGGGCGGTGACCGCCGGATCATGTTCTGCCCGTCGCGGCTGTTTAGTGCGCGAAACCCCAGCGTGACGAATCCGGATTACACGTCCATGTATTGCACCTACGCGTTCAATTTCATGCCGTCCTCATCGGGCAAATGGCTCGTGCCGCAGCCGGACCTCGCGCGCATCGCCGCCGCACCGCCCGGCCGCTATTCGTTGTGGAATTGCATCAGCCTGCTCTCCGGCACGACCTATCTTGGCCACGACCGCCCCGCCCAGACGGCGGCCCCCGATGGTTGCAACTCCGCGCGAATTGACGGGGCCACAGGCTGGATCGCGTGGGGCGACATGGAAAATTTCTACACGGCCGCGAACGGTCAACAGTGGTACTGGCCGAAACCGTGAGGCCGGCGCGGCACTTCCAATCATTGGAAATGTCCGGAGCGAGTATTTCCAATCATTGGAAGATTGCGGTACGAATTTCCACGCATGAAAACACAAATCGGAATCGGCCTGCTGTTCGTGCTCGCAATCGGGTTCAGCTGCGGCGCACAGGGCGACGCCGCGCCGCCGCGACAGGCGGAACGATTCGACGCGTTCAATTACGCGGTGGGAACACAGACGTTCGATCCGGTTTATCAGTTCACGACAAATTCAAAGCTCGTTGAGACGGCGGTGGCGATTCGCGAGATGGGCGCGAATGGCATCAAGTTCAAGCTGAGCCGCGATTATTTCGCCAAGCCGGGAAAGACCGGAAATGTCTCCGAAAAAAATCCGGCGATTCATTCGCTGACGGAACTTGCACGCGATGAGCCGTCGCACCGGCAGGTGCTCGACATGCCGTTCGCGAATTTTGTTTTGTGGGCCTACACGTTTTCCGATCACGACTGGCATCACGGTTTCGGCAAGGGTGCGGCGGACGACGAATATCGCGAGATGTATGAGTTCACGAAATATCTGCTCACGAAATTTTCGGGCACGGGAAAGTCGTTTTATCTCGGCCACTGGGAAGGCGACTGGTGGCTGCGCGGCAGCGGCAATGTAAAAGACGAGGCGCGTGTTTCGCCGGCCGCGATTCAAGGGATGATTGACTGGCTGAATACGCGGCAGCGCGCAATCGAGGATGCGAAGCGCGACACGCCGCATGAGCGCGTGAATGTGTGGCACTACACGGAGGTGAATCTCGTCAAGCGCGCGATGGAAGGCGCGAAGACGGTTTGCAACGACGTGCTGCCGAAGACGCGCGTGGATTTCGTTTCATATTCGAGCTACGACACGGCGCAAAATCCCAACGAGCTTCATCGTGCACTGGATTTCATTGAATCGAAGCTGCCGCCCAAAGACGGCATCGCAGGCAGGCGCGTTTTCATCGGCGAATACGGATTTCCATCCATCAGGAATTCGCCGCAACAGCAGGACGAGAAGTCACGCGCGGTGATTCGCACCGCGCTCGATTGGGGCTGCCCGTTCGTTTTGTACTGGGAGATGTTCAATAACGAAATTGACGATCATGGAAACCAGCGCGGCTTCTGGCTGATCAACGACAGGAACGAAAAGCAACCGGTCTATTTCATGCACCAGAAACTTCTCGCGCAGGCGCGAAGCTTCGTCGCGGATTTCGAGAGGCGGGAACATCGGCAACCGACCTACGACGAATACCGGAAGGCCGCCCAAAGCATTCTCGACCACATGTGACGCCGGTCATCCGCCTCTTGCATCCGTCGCCGAAACCTGCATCCTGCTTGCATGAATTCACTGCTGACGCTCATCGAAATCGCCGCGATCTTTGCCGCCGCCATCTCCGGCGGGCTGGAGGCGCGGAGCAAGCAGATGGATTTTGTCGGCCTCTATTTCGTCGCGCTGGCCACGGCGCTCGGTGGCGGAACGATGCGCGACACGCTTCTGGGCCGCTTCCCCGTCTTCTGGGTCAAGGACAGTTCCTACGCGCTTTACGTCCTCCTGTTCTCGCTGCTCGTCGTCGCGCTCTACAAAAAAAGCGTCCTCGAAAGCAGGCACGTCGGAATGCTCATCACGATCTCCGACGCCATCGGCCTCGGACTTTTCAGCATGGTCGGCTCGTCCATCGCGCTCGAATTCCACAGCCCGTTTTTTTCCGCCGTGCTCATCGGCGTCGTCAACGGAATCGTCGGCGGCGTACTGCGCGACATTCTGTGCAACCAGATTCCCACCGTCTTCAGGACCAACACCTATCTCTACGCCACCTGCTCCTTCGTCGGCTGCGTCGCGTATCTCGGCCTCTACCGCCTCGGCCTCCCCCAGCCCACCGCTTTTTCAGTGGGCATCGCTCTGACTTTCATCATCCGCATCGTCGCCATCCGCTTCAAAATCGGACTGCCGATATGAAGAAGTTCCGGCCGCTGGTCCTCGGACTCAGGTTTCTCGATGCGAAGCGTATCGAACAGCCGATTCAGGTTTGAATTCTCACGGCCTTGACACGCGTCCGTGGAGGGCGCGGTTACATCCGCGCCGTCGCGGCGACATCGCCGCGAATCGTCCGGCCCGTAGGAACGGGCCGCGGCGCACACGGCGGTGCGCCCTCCATCACGGCCTTGTCACGCGCAGGCGCAGAAAGCGGTTTGTCGCGAATGGTGCGTTGTCCGCCACGCTCACAGAGACGGGTGTGCCGCTTCCGGTTTCAGTCACGTTCGTCGCCCCACCCCATGAGCCGGCGATGTTCGTGGCGATTCCATTCCATGTCGCGCTGTTCGTCAAATCGTAGTTGCCCTCGGCAATCAGCGTGATGTCGTT
>CAIVKH010000372.1 GCA_903906425.1 uncultured bacterium | reverse complement strand
TGGCCATCAGCGTGTACGTTCTGGCCGCCCTGCTCAAGAAACGCGGCGCGCTGCCCCACAGTCTCTACACAATTCTACAGATTCTGAGCGTCACCCTTTTCGAGAATCAGCCCATTTCACAGGCCTTTGCTCACCATCTCTACCAATCTGAACCGGCCCCCCTTCAGAATCAGCTTTGTTTTCAGGAGTTTTACGCCGGACAGTAGTGGCGGCGCGGGAATTTCCAATGATTGGAAAATGCGCGTGCGGCGCGCGGAGCATGGCGTGCGCCGCGCGGTACATGTATGTTTTCCGCCATGCGTTTTCTGCCGGTCAGAACAATCATCGTCGTCGTGTGGCTCGGCCTCATGGGCTGGTTCATCCGCTACGAGGCGTTCCCCGGCTGGTTCACCGGCGCGCTCAACGGCTATCGCGGGCTGCTGAGCGAAGGGCAGATTTTCGCCGATTCGTGGATGCTCATCAAATTCAAGGAGGCGACCATCGGCTTCAGCCACATGCAGGTTGAGATGGACGAAAAGAATCCTTCGCAGCGCTACCGCATCACGAGCCGCACCACGCTCACGCTCAACCTCGGCGGCGAGCAGCAGCTCGTCAACGTCTCCTCCGTTTCGCGCCTTGATCCGATGCAGCGGCTCATCAGCTTCGAGTTCTCGCTCGCGGCGCGGCAATACGCGATGAGCATTGACGGGCTGCGCAAGGACGGCGAGCGGTTCCGCGTCCGCGTCAAATCCAGCGGCGGCACCTTCACCTCGATGGTTCGGATTCCCGACGACGCGATCATCTATTCGCCCATGACCATGATGTCGCTCGGCCGCATGAAACCCGGCGAGACCGTGAAATTGAAAACGTTCGATCCGATGAATGTTGGAAAAGACGGTGCGCCCATCGCCGAAATTTTCGTCAAGGCGCTGCGGAAGGAAAAGTTCTCGTGGAGCACGAATTCCACGGAGGCGACCGTCCTCACCGTCACGTATCAGGGCATGGACATGACCACGTGGATTGACGCGCAGGGACAGATTCTCCGCGAAGACACGCCGTTCGGCTGGTCCATGGTTGCGTCAACTGCGGAAGAGGCGGTCCGCAACGACAAGACTTCCGGCCGCGGAGGCGATCTGCTCACGGCGATGGGCGTGCCTGTTCAAGGAACAATTCGCGATACCGAAGCGTGCCGCGAGCTGCGCGTTCAATTGCACGGCCTGCATTTTTCGATCAGCGATGTTGCCAGCGCACGACAGCAAGTCGAAATGGGATCGAATGCCACCGCCATCGTCACGCTGCGCGCCGGCGCGCGAGATGCCGACAAACCGCTCAGCGATCTGGAACGCGCGGACGGTCTCGCCTCCACGACCTTCATCCAGAGTAGCGTGCCCGAAATGAAATCGAAAGCCGCCGAAATTACGCGCGGGCTGACCAACGATTTCGACAAGGCGCTGGCGATCAAAAACTGGGTTTACAAAAATCTGAAAAAGGAACTCGCCGTCAGCATTCCGTCCGCGCTCGACGTGCTCAAACAGCGCGAAGGCGATTGCAACGAACACACGTATCTTTACGTCGCGCTCGCCCGCGCCGCCGAACTGCCCTCGCAGGTCCGCGTCGGCATCGTTTACAAGGACGGCGAATATTATTACCACGCATGGCCCGCCGTATTCGTCGGCCACTGGCTCGAACTCGACCCGACGCTGAACTACGATCAGCTCGGCACGCGGCATATCACACTTTTGCAGGGCGAACTCAGCAGCCAGATCAAACTCATGAGCGCCCTCGGCCAGTTACGCGTGGAAATTCTGGATCAGAAATATTGATGAAGAAGCGAAAGCTTTTGCCCGGTGAAATATGATTGAAATCAAAGACGCATGGAAAAACTTCGGCGAGAAAGTCGCCGTGAAGAATTTGTCGCTCTCGATTCCGCGCGGCGAGTTGTTCTGCCTGCTCGGTCCGAATGGCGCGGGCAAAACCACGACGATGAAAATGCTCTGCGGCCTGCTGCGCCCGACGCAAGGCTCGATGAGCGTCGGCGGCTTCGATATCGTCACGCAGACGGCGGAGGTTCGGAAAATTCTCGGCTACATTCCCGACACGCCATTTCTTTACGAGCGGCTGACGCCCGTCGAGTTCATGGAATTCATCGGTGATGTGTACGGATTCGACCGCGCGCGCGTTCAGGCCGAACAGGACCGCTGGTTCAAGCTGCTCGGGCTCGATGAATATCGGAATGTGCTGATCAAGGATTTGTCGCACGGCTGGCGGCAGCGCGTCGTCTATGCCTCGACCTTTCTGCACGAGCCCACGGTCATGCTCGTCGACGAGCCATTCATCGGCCTCGATCCATTTAGCATCAGGCTCATCAAGAATCTGTTGAAGGAAATGACGCGAAACGGCATGACGATCATCCTGACGACGCATATCCTCGCGCTGGCCGAAGATCTCGCGGACCGACTCGGCATCATCCAGCGCGGAGAACTCGTCGCGCTCGGCACGCTGCAGGAACTTCTCGCGCAGGGCGCAAAAGGCGGGCGGCTCGAAGACGCATTCCTCAGCATCACGGGCGAAATCTGAAATGACCAATGACAATGGACAAGGTTTGCTTGCGCTGATGCGGAAGAGTGCGAGGGCGTCTGCGAATCTGAAGCGGGTTCTGAATGAGCAATCGCCGCTGAAAGTCTTCGTGATTCTCGCCGTCGCGGTTCTGCTGGTCGGTGGACTCGGCCGATTGTTTTACGACGGGTTCGTTTTCATCAGCAGCATCGGCGGAATCGGGCTGATCATCATCCAAGATTTGTTCGCGCTGTTTTTCCTCGGCCTTGGGCTGATGCTCGTTTTCTCCAGCGCTGTCACCGCATATCCGGCGATCTTCCGCGCGGAAGAAATGAATTTTCTCGTCGTGAAGCCGATGCCGATCGGCCACGTGCTGATCCACAAATATTGGGAAGTCGCGGCGATTTCCTCGTGGGCGTTCTTCTTCATGGTCATTCCATTCATCGCGGCCTACGCAGTTTTCCAGCACCTTTCCATTCTGTTCGTCGTCTGGACGATTCTGTTCGCGATTCCCTTCGTGATGATTTGCGCCGCGGCTGGAACGGTCATCGCGATGCTGGTCGTCCGCTGGATGCCGCGCGGAAAATGGCTCTGGATCGTACTCGGCGCCGCGCTGCTCGTGATGGGGGCGAAATATGTCGTCGAAACAATTCACGAATCGCGCCACGCCGACGACGCGCAGCTCATGCTCAGCCACCTGATTCCCGGCTTGAAAGTTTCCGCCTATCCGCTCTGGCCGAGCTGGTGGATGGCCGAGGGCATCCTCGCGTTCGCGCGCGACAACGCGCCGCGCGGCGTAAAACTCTTCCTGCTTCTGGCGAGCACCGCCGCGTTCTGCTCGCTCGTCGTCGAAGGCGTGGGGCGGCTGACATTTTATGAATCGTGGCATCGCCGGCTGCCGGTGTCATCGCGGCGCAGCGCCGCAACGTCCATCGTCGGGCTGGAGCGTTTTCTCGGATTTCTCGATCACGACACGCGCGCGGTCATCATCAAGGACATCCGGGTTTTTCTGCGCGATCCGATGCAGTGGGCGCAGGCGCTGTTTTTCTTCGGCCTGCTCGGCATCTATTTTTCGAACCTCCGCACGATGCGCTACAACCTCTACGGCGACATCTGGCGCAACATCATCGCGTGGCTGAACATCATCAGCGTCTCGGCGATCACCTGCTCGCTGAGCGCGCGCTTCATGTATCCGCAAATGAGCCTCGAAGGTCACAGCTTCTGGATTCTCGGCCTCTCGCCGATGTCCATGCGCCGCGTGCTGCGCGCGAAATTCGGCCTGTGCTTCGCGTCCCTCGCCTTCGTCAGCGGCACGCTCGCGGTAATTTCCACGAACATGCTGGAGATCGGAATCGAGATGCGCCTCACCGCGGTGTTGATTTCCATCGCGGTGGCTGCGGCGATGTCCGCGCTGTCCGCCGGCCTCGGCGCGCTGTTTCTCGATCTTCGCAACCGCAATCCCGTCGCGATCATTTCCGGCTTTGGCGGCACGCTCAATCTGGTACTCGGCCTCGCGTTCATCTTCGCGGCGATCCTGCCGTTCAGCGCCCTCTCGCACGCCTACATGCGCGATAGAATTTCCGCCGACGCCTATCGCCTCTGGCTCGGCGTGCTGATTTTCTATCTCTTCGCGCTCACGACCATCGCCGTCTTCGTGCCGCTGCACCTCGGCCGGAAGAGCCTCGAACGCCGCGAATATTGATCCGCCCGTTCCGCCCGCCGCCCGCTGGTGCGACTGCCCGGCGGGCCACGATGGAGTTTCCAATCATTGGAAACTTTCGGGCCCGATCATTTCCAATGATTGGAAGTTGCCGGCGACCGCACACGCATCTGTTTTTCGCTCCACGTCATGCTGCAATTTATTTCTGATGTTCCGTTGACACTGTTTCGAAATGTGGGATAAATAACGCCCATCACAGCGCCCGACAATCGGGGTTGTATGGTCAAGAACATTGGGAACCTGAAGGAGCTCCTGTCGAACTCCGGATGATTCCGAAGTAAATGAGGAGAAGACATGAAGAAAGTATTATGCGTAGCAATGATCGGGCTGTTCACCGCGATGGCCGCGTCGGCCGCTTCGGTGCCAGCATCACTCAAGTCGAAGATCGCTTCTGACGATCAACTCGCCACCGTCATCGGCGGTTCAGGCGTGTTGGGCGGCGGAACGCCTTCCATCACCATGCCGAAACTGATTTTGCCCGGCGGCACGGCCATTGGCGGCAAGACCATCACGGTCTTTGTTCCCACCATCACGATCACGACGCCGACGACGCCGGTCATCCAGACGACGCCGATCTTCGTGCAGTCCGGCGGCACATGGACCATCACGGCCCCGACGATCACGATCACGAAGCCCGCGACGAAGGTCGTCGTCGTTGCGGTCACGACTCCGATCGTCACCCGCAAGTAAGCGATCCAGAGCAGAACAAACATCTGCGAAAAAACATGTGGCGGGGCTGTGCGAGAGTACGCCCCGCCATTTTTCTTGAGGCAACCCATGAAGTTTTCCACCGCCATCCGCTCGTTGTTCTTTCCCGCCATCTTCGCCCTCGCCGTTGACGCGCGCGCCGCCGGCGCCGCCACGCCCTCCGCGGCCGAAGATTCCTTCGACCTCCGCCAGGTCCTGCTGCGTGAAAATTCCGTGACCGTTTCCCCCGGCCAGTGGCAGGTGGACGTCGGCCTCAACTATGTTCATGCCCCCACCACGCTTCCCGGCGACGGCAATTCCGCCATGCGCTCGGGCATCATCGAAGACCATCTCCGCCTCGGCCTCACCGACCGCATCGAAGCTTTCGCCGGCCTCCCGCTCGCCTACGCCAAGCGCAGCACCACCGACACCAACGGCTATCACAGCTCATCGGCCGGCGGCTTCGGCGACGCCGTCCTCGGCGCCAGCGCCACGCTGTGCCACGAAAGCGACGCCGCTCCCGGCACCATCTTCACACTCCAGGCCGGACTGCCCACCGGCGCCAGCCCCTACGACAAGGAACAGACCTACGGCGCCTCCACCGGCACCGGCCACACCACCGTGCAAGGCATGCTCGACTTCGTCCGCTCCTCCGATCCCATCGTCCTGTTCTGGGGCGTGGGCTACCAATACTTCGGCTCCGCCAGCGGCTGGGATGGCACCGTCAAACCCGGCAGCGAAATCCTCTACCGCCTCGGCATCGGCTTTGCCGTCAACCGCGACGCCTCGCTCATCGCCGAGACCGACGGCGCCTATCAATTCGAATCCAAGGTCAAGGGCAGCACCATCAGCGGCAGCTCCGCCGACCCCGTCACCCTCCGCCTTGGCGTCACCCTCCGCATCGACCGCGACCTCTACCTCGAACCCGCCACCACCTTCGGCATGACCGACGCCGCCCCCGACATCATGATCGGCCTCACGCTCATCGACCGCGGCATGTTCTGACCGCTGATGCCCCTGCTGGAAAGAATCGTTTCGCTCGGCCGCACCGCGCAGCTGCGCCGGATCGCCTGCGGCGTGCTCGCCGCGCTCGCGCTGGCCTCCTGCGCCACCCCCGACGCCTCCCGCCAGGTCATACCCCCGGCCCGCAAGCGCCCCGGCGCCACCTCCTGGAAAGCCCAGCGCGAGGAGAACGTCGTCATGCAGCGGCGCGACTTCACCTGCGGCGCCGCCGCCCTCGCCACCCTCCTCAAATATTACTTCGGCGAAGAAAAAGCCGGCGAACAGGAAATCCTCGCCGACATCTTCGGCCGCATGACCGAGGACGAAGTCGCCCGGCGGCAGGGCATCGGCCTGTCCATGCTCGACCTGCGCGACTGCGCCCGCCGCCGCGGCTACACCGCCGACGGCCTCAAGCTCGACATTGCCGACCTCGAACAGCTCAACGGCGCCGTCCTCGTCCACACCATCCGCGACGGCCTGGCCCACTTCTCCATCCTGCGCGCCGTGCGCGGCGACAAGACCTACCTGTCCGACCCCTCCTACGGCAACCTCACCATCCAGACCACCGCCTTCGCCCGCGAATGGACCGGCTTCGTCCTATGCATCGACAAACCCGGCTTCACCGCCGCCCCCGACAACCCCCTGAACATCGACAACGACCCCAGCACCTCCGCCATGCCCTCCCGCTACGGCAAAAAATCCCCGCCATAATCCGCACCTTGGAACCCCGGCCTGCCTCGTGGCCGCCTTCCCGCTCATCAGGACTTTCCAATCATTGGAAAAGACCGCCCCCGCAAACCTCCAATCATTGGAAGCGCCGGCCTGCAATTTGAAATATCAAATTTGAAATCCGCCGCCTCTGCGCAGAACTGTGGCGATCCCGATGGACGCTGCGGCTGTGGAGCCGCGCCTTGAGGCGATACACCGACGAACTGCGACGATGCTCGGAGCATTGCCGAAGTACACCGACGCCTTGAGGCGACACACCGACGAACTGTGACGGTACTCGGAGGGACTGCCGCAGTACACCGACGCATAGAGGCAATACACCGACGAACTGTGACGATGCACGGAGCATTGCCGCAAAACACCGACGCCTTGAGGCGATACACGGAGGAACTGCCTCAAAACACCGATGAATTGAGGCAATTCAAGCCGTTCCAGCGGCCGGATTGCCTGTGCTTGCCGCTTATAAATAATAGCTTATGCATAATTCTGCCCGTTCAGGTCAAAAACCGGCCAATTCCCCGCCCGCCCCAGCCGCTCACGCATCGGGCAGCTTGCGGGTGTTGGCCCAGTCGAGCAGCCAGTCGGGGGCGAAGCGGGCGGCCCAGGTGCCCAGATAGGCCGGGATCGTCACGCGATAGCGGCGCTTCGGGGAGGGCGATTCCAGCGCTGATAGGATTTTCTCGGCGACGGCCTCGGGCGGCCGCGTGAAGGTGTCGGGCTTCTTCTGCTGGCGGATGCGGCGCTGGATTTCGCCGGAGTAGTACGTTTCGTAGGTCTTGGATTTCCCGAGCAGCGTCGTCTGCGCGCGCTCCGCGGCGTTGTGCCGGAATTCGGAGACGATCGGCCCGGGTTCGACGAGTATGACGGCGATGCCGGTGTTCCAAAGTTCGACGCGCATCGCATCGCTCAGCGCCTCCATGGCGAACTTGCTGGCGCTGTAGGCGCCGTTGAACGGGATCACGATCTTGCCCAGCACGGAACTGACGTTGACGATTCTTCCCCAGCCCTGCTTCCGCATCGCCGGGATGAACCGCGTTGCGAGGTCGTGCGGGCCGATGAAGTTGACGCTCACCTGTTGTTCGAGCATTTGCCGCGTGAGGTCCTCGGCCGCGCCGGCCTGGCCGTAGCCGGCGTTGTTCACCACCGCGCCGATGACGCCGCCGAAGATCTTCATCGTCTCCGCCGCGGCGTCGGTCGTGGATTGTTCGTCGCCGAGATCGAGCCGTACCGGCGTGAAGCCTTCGCCGCGCAGCTTCGCGAGGTCGTCGTCCTTGCGCGCGGTCGGCACGACATTCCAGCCGCGCTCGCGCAGCAGGCGGGCCGTCGCCAGCCCGATGCCGGAGGAGCAACCGGTGACGAGTACGTTCTTCGTTTGGACAAGTGGTCGTTTCATGGCGCAGGAAACTGACAGGACAGTTTTCCAAAAACGAGCGGATTCAAGGTGGCGGGCGGGGCCGCGAAGTTGATGGCCGCCGGTTCATGGAGGAAATTAGGCCATCTTCAATGGGAGCAACCGCGCAAAAACATCGGGTGGCGCATCCGCCGGAAAGGCCGTTGCTGGTTTATGACGGCGACTGCGGATTCTGCCTGCTGATGGTGTCGCGCTGGCGCGAATGGCTGGCGGGGCATATTGACGATGCGCCGTTTCAAGCCGCCGCCGAAAGATTCCCCGAAATCTCCCGCGACGAATTCGAGCAAGCGGTGCAGTTGATCCTGCCGGATGGCCGCGTGGCCGGCGGGGCCGCCGCGGTTTTCGAGGCCATGAGCATCTGCGGAGAAACACCGTGGGTCGCGCGGCTGTACCGGAGATTCCCGTTTTTCGCGACGTGTGCCGATGACGCCTATTCCCTCGTTGCGCGCAACCGCACGACGTTCTCGCGCATCGCAAGATTCCTCCACGGCCGCGATCTTTCGCATCCGACGTTCAATCTCAGCGGCGAGATTTTCTTCCGCCTGCTCGGCGTGATTTATCTGTTCGCATTTCTCTCGCTGTGGTCGCAGGTGATCGGGCTCGCGGGCGAACACGGCATCGTCCCGGCGGTGCGCCTGATGGACGCCGTCCGCGAAAACCACGCCGGTTTCTGGCGGCTCCCGACGCTCTGCCATTTCATCGGCGCGGGGGATTCATCGCTGCGACTGCTGTGCGCGGCTGGAACGGCCGCGTCGGTCCTGATGATGCTCGGCGTGCTGCCGGTCTTTTCCGCCTTCGCATCGTGGCTAATTTATCTCTCGATCTGTTCGGTCATCGAGGTCTTCCTGAATTTCCAATGGGACGCGCTGCTGCTCGAAACCGGATTCCTCGCAATCTTTCTTCCGCCGATGACGCTAAGTTTGAGGTGGGGAGCGCACTCCGTGCGCGCCGACCGCGCAGGGACTGCGCGGTCCACCCAGTTTTCGCGGCTCGCGCGCTGGCTGATCGTGTGGCTGGTTTTTCGTATGATGTTCGCGACGGGCGTCGTGAAGCTCGCCAGCGGCGATGCGGCGTGGTGGAATTTGACCGCGCTGACTTATCACTACTGGACGCAATGCCTGCCGCCGTGGACGGCGTGGTATTTCGACAAGATGCCGGTCTGGGCGCACAGGCTTTGCTGTCTGATCATGTTCGTGATCGAACTGGCGGTTCCGTTTCTAGTTTTCTTTCCGCGCCGCCTGCGGCATTTCGCCGCGGCAAGTTTCACGGCGCTGATGATCGTGATTCTCGTTTCGGGAAACTACGGCTTCTTCAATTTGCTCACCTGCGTTCTGTGCGTTCCGCTGGTTGACGATCAGTGGTGGCGGAAATTGTTTCCGCGATCCGCGAACGTGCCGAACGCGAGTCCGGCGGCGGCCACCCGATATTTCCGCCGGCTCGCCGCGCCGGTTTTGCTGCTCGTCTTCGCGATGTCGTGGCTGCCGTTCACGCGCGCCATCGTGGCCGCGCAGGCGATCTGCGGCGTGGCCGAACCGTGGCGACCTGCGTTCCCGACATGGTTGATCGGGCTTCACAATTCCGTCTCGCCGTTCCGCTCGATCAATGGCTACGGGCTTTTCGCGGTGATGACGAAATACCGCGACGAAATTATTTTGGAAGGCACGAACGACGGCGTCACATGGCTGCCGTACGAATTCAAATGGAAGCCGGACGACGTGAAACGCCGCCCGCCCTTTTCGACGCCGCACATGCCGCGGCTCGACTGGCAGATGTGGTTCGCCGCGCTCGGCGACATCCGCGGAGATCCGTGGCTGGTCAACCTGATAGTGCGGCTGCTCAATGGCGAACCGACGGTGATCACGCTGCTCGGAAGAAATCCGTTTCCCGAAAAGCCGCCGCGCGCGATCCGCGCCGTCGCCTACGGCTATCATTTCACCACGTTCGCCGAGCGCCGCGAAACCGGCGCTTGGTGGAAACGTGACGGACCGCCGCGCGATTACTGCCCGCCGATTACGCTGCGCGACGGAAAGCCGGGGATCTTCCGTCCGAAGCGATGATCCGGAATTTTCCAATGATTGGAAATTTGCGAACCGTGTTTTGCCAATGATTGGAAATTGCGGTTGCGGAATCTTCCAATCATTGGAAATCGCGGTGTCCCGCCTTGACACGTTTGCGCGCGGCGGAGAGCATCGCGCGGCATGAAACCACACCACATCCGCGATGTCCTTTTTTCCGCCGAGCAAATCCAGCGACGGGTGGACGAACTGGTGACGGCGATGCAGCAGGATTTGCGCGGCGACAACCTGGTGATGATCGGAATCCTGCGCGGCAGTTTTATTTTTCTGGCGGACCTGGTGCGCGATCTTTATCCGCACGGCGTTCATCCGCGGATTGATTTCATCACGATCGAGAGCTACGGCAGCGGCACGGAGTCCTCCGGGGTGGTGCGCATCGTGAAGGAGCTGAGGACGGAGGTGACCGGCGCAAATGTCGTGCTCATTGACGACATTCTCGACAGCGGGCGCACGCTCTCGTTCGCGTCGCAGCATCTTCGCGAGCTCGGGGCGCAGACGGTGCGCACGTGCGCGCTGCTGGACAAGCCGAGCCGGCGCGTGGTGCCATTCGAGGCGGACTATGTCGGGTTCAAAATTGAGGACGCATTCGTTGTGGGCTATGGTTTGGATTATGACAGCCACTACCGCGAACTGCCGTACATTGCGAAGGTGACGTTTGTCTGAGGAGGGGGCATGAAGAATATTTTCGCATCAATCGTTGTGATCAGCGCCGCGGTTCTTTCAAGCGGCTGTGCCACGATCATAAGTGGAACACATCAAAAAATGAGTTTCAAATCGCTGCCGTCCGGCGCGGAAGTTTATGTGAACGACGAGAAGCTTGGCGTGACGCCGATCTCCGCCGAAATCGGGCGCAGCCGGAAGACCCAGGTGCGCGTGGTGTTGGCCGGTTACGAGACCGACCAGTTCAAGCTGAAGAAAAGGGTGGAGCCGTGGCGCCTGCTGGATTTTATTGTCCCGGGCAGGATGTGCTCCAGCACCACCGACAAGATGACCGGCGCTGCCGTCGAATACGAACCGGACCATTATTATTGCGTGCTCGATCCGGCCGGCAGCACCAACGGCGTGCCTGCCGTCGAGGCGCAGCGACGGCAGCTCGCGCGTTTCATCGCGGTGAACGATTCGCCGCTGTCGCAGGACATCGCGGCGGGGAAGGGGGAATATCTCGATGCCGTCTGGCAGATTCTCGAAATATCCAGATTCCACCGCGGCGACGCGCTGAAGAGATTGCGTGCCGTCCGCGCGCAATATCCACAAACGGTCGAGTTCGCCGAGGCCGCCGGACGCGAACTGACCAAATGACCGGTGCCCGGCCGACCCGCACGAACCGAATCAGACCTTGCGGGCAGTCCGGCGGAAGACTACAAGCAACCAGTTTCTGGGAACTTATTCATGTTTGATCTCGATACATTGCTTGCTCACGCCGTTGCCTCCGGGGCGTCCGACGTTCATCTGAAATCCGATCACAAGCCCTATTTTCGCGTCTCGCGGCAGTTGATGGAATTGGATGTTCCGCCGGTGACGACCGGCGAACTCGTGGACGTGCTCAATCGCATCCTCCCGAAACATCTTGTCTCAGCGTTCAACCGCTCGCACGAAGCGGATTTCTCCTACCACTCCACCGGCATCGGCCGCTTCCGCATCAACGCCTATCTCGCGCAGGGCGTCCCGGTCATCGCCATGCGCCACGTCAAGACGATGATTCCGACGTTCGCGGAGATCAACATGCCGCCCATCATCGAGCGCATCGCGTCGGCCCGCCGCGGCATCGTCCTCATTTCGGGCACCACCGGCAGCGGCAAATCCACGACGCTGGCCGCGATGGTCGAGCACATGAACAAACGCGAACGCCGCCGCATCGAGACGGTCGAGGACCCGATCGAATATCTGTTCGAAGACAAGTTTTCCGTCATCACGCAGCGCGAGGTCGGTATTGACACGATGAGCTTCGAGAACGCGCTCAAGCACATTTTGCGTCACGATCCCGACGTCATCATGATCGGCGAAATGCGCGACTCGACCACGTTCCGCACCGCGCTGGCCGCCGCGGAAACCGGCCACCTCGTGCTCAGCACGCTCCACGCCACCAACTCCTCCGTCGCCATCCACCGGCTCATGGAACTGGTGCCGCACGAAGAATGGGACCGCACGCGCATGGTGCTGGCCAGCACGCTCCACGCCATCGTATGCCAGCGCCTCATCAAGTCCGAAAAAGCCGGCGTCGTGCCCGCCGTCGAAGTCCTGATCAACACGCCGACGGTCAACAAGCTTCTGGAAAACAACAAACTCGAAACCATTCCCGATGCCGTCGAAACCGGCGCCGACGACGGCATGCAGAATTTCAACCAGGCCATCCACAAACTCATTTCGGCCGGCTTCATCACCGAGGAAGAAGGCATGAAATACGCCACCAACCCCGGCCAGTTGCGCATGAGCCTTCAGGGAATCAACCTCAACGTCGGCCGCCGCATCCTCGTGCGCTGACCGCGAATTGCCAACCATTGGAAATGCCCGGCCCGGTCGTTGCCAATCATTGGCAAACATGCGCGCGCAAACTTCCAATCATTGGAAGTTTTCGGGACGGCAATTTTTCTATCACAGCCGTTGCGAAGTGAAGCCGCCGTCCACCATGACGACCTGCCCGGTCGAATACGGCAGATCGCCGCGCGCGAGCATCGCCACGGCGCGGCCCACGTCGTCGGGCGTGCCCCAGCGCGGCTGAAGCAGCAGGCCTTCGGCGATCAGCTTGTCGTATTTCGCCTTCACCGCCGATGTCATGTCCGACTCGATCACGCCGGGCCGGACCTCGTAAACATTGATCCCAAATTCGGCGAGCCGAACCGCCCAGAGCTGCGTCGCCATGCTGATGCCGGATTTCGAAATGCAATATTCGCCGCGTGACGGCGACGCCACCGTCGCGGAAATTGAAGAGACGTTGACGATCGCCGCGGAAAAATCGGGATGCGTCTTTTTCCTCGCGATCATTTTGTTCGCGACGAGCTGCGTCAGAAAATATGGCCCCCGCAAATTCACACCGAGTACCTCGTCGAAACTTTCTTCCGTCGCTTCGAGAATGTCGCGTCGGTCGCGCGGCGCGATGCCTGCGTTGTTCACC
>CAIVKH010000371.1 GCA_903906425.1 uncultured bacterium | reverse complement strand
TGCTTCGCGCCCTTGATGGCTTGGAACTTTTCATCAGCGGACGCTGGAGCGGAAAAAATCACTGGCACGTTTCGCTTGGCAGTTTGTTGATGCCGGATGGAACGAAGCAGAGCACGCGCGACCACAAACGCCGCGACGAGGCCGGCGAAACTTCGTTGAACACATCCAAGACAAAGACGCCGGAACAGATCGTGCGCGACATCCGCCGCCGTTTGTTTCCATTCGCCGACGAGCTTTGCGCCCGCGCCCTGGCACATCACGCAAAGAAAACCGACGAGGCGAACCGCCGTGACGCGATTCGCGAACGGTTGGTGAAAGCCAGTCACTACCAGCTTGAGAAGAACGACCGCGAACCCGCACGCCTCACGAAATGGGGAACGCCCCACATTCGCGCCGAGATTCGCACCTACGGCACGGACGAAATCAAATTTGAATTCGATTGTTCGCCGGAGCAGGCCGAGCAGATCGTTGCGATCCTCTGCCAGCCGCAGCCCGAAGCCGCCGAGGAACAGGAGGAAACCGCCGCGTGATTTTTCGCCCGCCGCCGGAAGGTCCCGGCGGCCCGCGCCACGATTCACCATCGCGGCGCGTGAATCCGGCGGATTAAAGATGCGGTCTTTTTTTCACTGACCTGCGGACGCCGGAGAGCGGCACGCCGCGCAGCCTCACAAACTGCGCGGCATTTTCGCGCGGAAAAAATCGCCGCCGAAAACGGGACCCGCGAAGTCGCCCCCGTTTTCGGCGGTTCCAATCATTGGAAGAAACCGGAATCGAAATTTCCAACGATTGGAAAAGCGATTGCGGTTGTGTTGTTCGTTCTCACGCGGCTCGACGACTCGCCGCAAAACGCTCCCTCGGCGGTTCGCGGGAAAAGAGCGCGGCCCGCAGACGGGCTACGCTCGCCGTCGCTCGTCGCATCGCTCGCGCTTTTTGCTCACGACCTATCGCTCCGCTGGGGAAGTCATCGTTCGTCGCGTCACTCATCGTTCCTTGCTCGCGATCCATCGCTTCGCTGAAAACGCCGTTTCTCGTCGCCGCGCTTTCGCTTGTTGCTCGAAACATATCGCGCGGCGTTGTCCGCCGCGCTGGGCGCTCGTCGCGTCGCTGGCGCTCCTTGCTCGCTCACGAATCGCGCCGACCGAATCCGTTTCGGTCGCCGCTGTGAAGCCAGGCCGATGAAGCCGAAGACCCGTGGCGATGTACGTTGCTGGCGCTCTCGACGCCACGGGCAGATTGCGCCAGAGACTCGCCGCGGCCCCTCTCGCGCTTCAATTTGTCACGGCGCGATTCACTGCCAAGCCCACAGCCCCGCGGCGAAAGAATTGCGGACTCGCGGACTCGATGCCATGAAGAACAAGAGCGCGGCGAAAACAAAAAGACGGTCGAATCGCATCACCCCTTTTTCAGTTTCCCCGAACCCCTTCCTGATTTTTTCCCCGTGAGCGGATTGCGTGTCGTCGGGGAAACCGCAAAAGAGGGATGCGACGGCTCTTCGCTTGTTTCGGTGCGACGACTCTTTTGGAGTCACATGAAATACGAGGTCGCACCGAAATCGCCGCCAGAGGTTCGACCGCCGCCGCTTAATCAACTCCTTGCGCCGTGCCCCAATCTTGGAACTGGCGCGCTGGCCCTTCGATGACTCAGGGACGGCACGCGACACGTTCTAGCAAAACGCACCGTCACACGTTAGGTGCTTGCACTTTTGCTTCGCCCGCGTCGCTCGCCTCAATGTGGATTCCAACCCCCGCGTCATTGGCGCGTTTGCTTGTGCGTGTCGGACACTCCGCACGGCCTACGCTGCATTCCGTCGCCACGTCCCGGCGAACTCGCGGACGCTCACGGCGGAACTTCACGAACATCAATCGCGGCGATTCATGTTCGCGACCAGCACATGCGCGATGACGCGCCGATGCTGGACCGTTCCGACGTGTCCCGATGAAGCATCGGGATCGCTGCGAGATCGCCGAGCCGTGTCTCCTCCATTCCGCTACAGCCTTTGCTACGCGATCCGCCACCGCACCGCGCCGCACGCCACAACGACGCGCCCGACGAGCCGGCGGGACGTGACTGTTGCGTTGCGCCGGATTGTCTTCGCATCAGTCCGCGACGACAACGGCGGCGCAACGCAACAGACACGTCTGATCCGCCGGACATTGCAGGAACAACCCCCTTGCAGCCGCGTTTTTCCTCTCCGCGCTGTTGTCACACGATGTGACGACAGTGTTTCAACAGTGACAACAGCGCGAATTCACCATTTCCCCGTGAACTGTCACGCCGTTTGCTTTTAGGTGCCAAACGTCGCGCCAGCCCCGCCTGATAGCGAGCACGACACATACAATAATGTAGCGCGATACAAATATGTATTGACTCGCGATGTCGCATCGTTCACCGTGTTCGCCATGAATTCGACTGATATTACCAGCACAGATCAGAAGCCGTACCTGTTCCAACCAGGTTCGTCTGGCAATCCCACAGGCAAGCCAAAAGGCACCGTTGGCGGTCGCGCACAGGCATTGCTGCTGCTTGATTCGCTGATGGCCGAGGAAGGCAACAAGGCGAAATTGCGCGACGCGATGCAGGCGAATTTTGACGCGAACCCGATGCGGTTCTTTCGTCAGGTCATCATGCCGCTGTTGCCCCGCGACGTGATGTTGAAAATGGGCGAGGATGGAGCCGTAAAATGGGTAAATCTTTTAACTACTATCCGCACCGATCCCAATCTGTCATCCACCTCGATAGACATATCCGATTCCGCGCCGTCTGTTGCGGGCGACGTTGGGGCAAGACCCGCTTTGCCGCCGCCGAACTCCTCGACGTAGCCGGCGAATTCGGCGGACTCTTCGCGTGGATTGCGCCGACGTATTACATCGCCGAGCGCGGCGAGGCCGCTGTCAAACTTATCGGCGGCGACTTCGTGACATTTCGAGGACAGAATCCAGTCCGCGCGACGTTCGCGGGGCCGGGCGGTGAGGCGGAAATCAGATTCCTGAGTGCTGACAATCCCGACACTATTCTTGGCGATGGATTCAACGGCGTGATCGTTGACGAAGCGGCACGTCTCGAAAAATCTGTATGGGACCAGAACATTCGGCCCGCACTTGCGGATAAACAGGGCTGGGCCGTTTTGATTTCCACGCCGCGCGCGCGGAACTGGTTTTTTGATTTCCATTCACGCGGACTCGACCCCGCCGAGACGCTTTATCGCAGCTACAGCTTTTCGAGTTTGGACAATCCGTATTTCCCGCGCGAAGAATTTGAAGAGGCGCGGCGCACAACGCCGCAGGATATTTTCCGGCAGGAATACGAGGCGAAGTTTCTCGAAGACAGCGCGGGCGTTTTTCGAAATATTGAAGCGTGCCTCACGCCGATAACCGCGCTGCCGACCGGCGACATCGCCATCGGCTGCGACATCGCGAAGCACACCGACTGGACGGTGTTGATTGCGATGGACAGGAAAACCGGCGCGTGTGTGGATTTCGAGCGGTTCAATCATCTCGATTGGCCGATCCAGAAAGAACGAATTCTTGCATTCTGCCGCAAATGGCGCGGACTTCTTGTGATGGATGCAACGGGTTCGGGCGATCCGATTTTCGATGATCTTTCCGTCGTGTGGCCGCGCATCGAGGCCGTGAAATTTACGAACCAGACGAAGACGGAATTGATTCAGCGCCTCATCGTCGCGACAGAGCAGAAACAGATTTCATGGCCGGCAGCTTGGGATGTTCTGTCGAACGAAATGAAACGGTACGAATACGCCGTCACGAGCACCGGCGCGATCACGTACAATGCGCCATCAGGATTTCATGACGATTGTGTCATAGCCCTCGCGCTGGCGAACAAGTCTCGGCACACATTCACCAACCACGGCACCATAGCCATCTTTTCCCGCACGCGCTCGGACCCGATCTTGCGAGCATCGCACCGTCCCCTTATATCGCGCTAATTGTCGCAACACCAAGTCTATGTGTTTCGCTTTTGCGAAGGCCAAAAGTCGTGCTCTTTATCCAGAAAAACCAGATAGAAGACCGAACCGATCATATGTCCGATCATGCATTCTTCACCCTTCACATGCATAGACGCCCACACGGCATCTGGTGGAACATGTCGCGGATGTGTGAATTTTGAGTGAGCCGGTCTTGGGCCATACTGTTTGAATTTATCACCAAATCGCCTCACTACAGGCTCGCCACTATGATCCAAGACTCTCATCAGTGCTTCAGCTAGAAGCCCCAAAGACTGCCACTCGTAGAATGATTGTCCCTGCGTTCGATCAAAATGCTTCAGGCTGATGAGAAGATGATCATCAGGTCGCAAATTCGGCGGCAACTCGCCCTTTCCGCTTACAAGGCTCGCACCTGTGCGAGCTTTAGGAGGCGTGAACTTCTTGCCCATTTTGCGCGGCTAAAAGAGATGAATAGAATTTCTTCATGGACTCTTTTTTAATGGGGCGATCCGAAAACTCATCTGGTGACATGCCAGCTCGCGCCTCAGTCCACGGCAATTCACTGTGGGTTAAACATTCCAAGTGATAACCGCTTCGCTGTCCATATTCAGTCAGCACGTCATTAATCAGATCTATCTGATCTTCATGGAGCACCGATGCAAATGCTTTTTCTGTCTCGCCTGTTGTGGCGCTCTGCTCAAGATGCGCATTCAGTTGCGACTGAGATTTGTATTCGTCCCAAACCGATCTCAGCGCCGGCCCATGAACCCACGCCTGAAAATCCTCTTGAAATAGGGGCGAATCCAGACCGACCAGATGCCAAGCCTGTATGTAATAGAGCAGTTTTTGAAGCTTCAGCTGACTCATTGAGCCACACCTGCGCAGAACATATTTCGCCAAATCAGATGGTGATATTTGTGCGTATTGATCCATACAGCACACATTATACATTGGGCCGAGACTCGGTAAAGCATCAAATTTGGACGCTCCTCAACGCGCGATTTCCACACCCGGAAATTTTCTACGCTTTACAGCGCACATACGCTACAATAATGTAGCACCTGAAATTACGGCTGAACGGAGCCAAGGACTTCGTTCATGCCGCTGCAAAGACCGAATACAATCTGGCGCGACTGGTACAATCCCCTTGAGGGATTGACCGTCAAACGCATCGTCGGGATGGAGGACGCCGCCGACCGCGGGCAGTTCTCCGACCTGCAATGGTTCTGGCACCACATGGAGCGAACCGATGTCACCGTGCAGGCAGCGATCTCGCGCCGCCTTTCTTTCGTCGCGTCCGGCGATTGGGAAATCAGAACGAATGAAAGCGCCGACGCGACACTCGCGGCGGAGCAGGCCGATCTTCTGCGCTACGCCTACAATCGCATCGCAAATTTCAGGGATGCGACGCTCTTTCTCGCGTCATCGTTTTTCCGCGGCTACGCGCATCTGGAAAAAATCGGCACGGGCTACGGCAATCTCGTTTCGCGACTCGAACCGATCCCGCAGTGGTTTTGGGTTCGCGAGGGAATGAATGGCCGATGGCGGTTCAATCAGGATTCAAAATCGCAGGAGTCGCGCGGCGAACTCGTCATGCGCGAAGATTTTTGCGTGATGGAATCATCCGCGCTGAACCGCGCCATCGCGCGGCACTTCTTCGCGAAGCAACTTGCATTTGCCGATTGGGACCAGGCCCTCGAACTCGGCGCGAACCAGAGTTTCTTTTTCATCGAGCCGCCCGGCACGACCGACGAGAAACATCTCGAATATCAGAACACCGCCGAACGTCTTGCATCGAGCGGGCGCGGATCGTTGCCGCACGGCGCGGACGTGAAGACCATTGATCCCGGCGCACGCAACAAGCTCCCGTACTATGACCGCATCCGATATTGCGACGAGCAGATTGTGATGGCGGCGACCGGCGGACTGCTTTCGATGCTGACGGAATCCGGCAGCGGCACGCTCGCGGGCGGCGCGCACGCCGCCGGCCTGCTCGCGCTCGCGCGCAGCGATGCGCAGAGGCTCTCCGAAATTTATCAGCGCGATCTTGATCAAATGTGGCTCACGGAGTTTTTCCCGCACCAGCCGCATGTCGCGTATTTCAATTTCGACGTTCCGCAGCAGGACGACGCCATCGCGCTGCTCGGAGCCATCGGGAATCTCTCGTGGGCCGGCTACACGGTCGAACAAAAACAACTGGAGGAGAAGACGGGGCTGAAATTGCTTCCGTTGCCACAGAAGCCATGAAGACAAAAAACAAATGCAAGAAGCACGATCCGCAATCACGCCACCTGCTTGAACGCCCCGTCGCAAATTCCGGGCCGATGAACCAGCAGCAAATCAAAGCGATGTGGGCGAAGAAAACGAACCCGCAGCCGCCGGCCGCGGGCGCAACGCCGCAACGCACGTTCATTCCCGTTCCGCGCGTGCCGATTCCCGGCTACCCGAAACAGCCGCCGCCGCAAAACGGCACCGTGGCTATACGTGAGCAACCGACGCCACCGGCAGCGCCGCGCGATCCGATGCAGGACGTTTGGGACAGGATCAATCGCATCCGTCAGGGACTTCCCGCAGACCCGCCAATCGACACATCGCATCCGCCGCTCGTGCCGCTCAGCACGACGCCAGGAATGTCATCGCCCCCACAGGGCGTCGCGCATCCGTGGCCTGTCGGGACCGCACCCGTCACCGTCGCGAGGCCATCTCCGTTTCCGGTGCAGCCGGTGCAACCGCCGTTTCGTCACGGCCCCGTCGCGAAACCGACGCAGCCGCCGTTGCGACACGGACCCGTGTTGTTGAAGCCGACGCCCGTTGTCGGTCCGCCGGTGAAAAATCCCGCACTCACAACGTCATCATTTTGGAAGGGAAAAACGCCAGACCCCGCGTTGAAAAAGAAACTGCCGCACGGCGGACACATCAATAATCGTTTCGCCGCGGCCATCGGGTTTCTGCGCGATCACGGAGCGCCGGTGCCATGAATCTTCCGCTGCTACACGCACCCTTTGAACTGCCGAAAGATGGCTGGTATCCCGGCCTGACGGCCGGCGAGTACCCGATTCAATTGGAGATCGACCCGGCGACGGGCCTCTCGCAATTCGGGACGAACCACACACACGCGATCCAGGTCATCGACGCGGCGAGTCTCGCGTCGCTGGCGGCGACGCCGACGGCATCGCCGGAAATCCTGATCGACTACGATCATGAATCGCTCGACCTGTCGAAGCGCACCGAGGCCGCGGGATGGATTCAGCAACTCAAGGTTGAAAACAGCGAACTGTTTTTTCAACCGCGCTGGAGCGATACCGGCGCGGAGGCCGTGAAAGGCGGGCGCTACCGCTACGTTTCTTTCGTTTGGAAACCGAGCCAGTGCGAAGTCATCGAGAATACGCCGTCATCGTTGAAAGTCCGCCCGCTGAAAATCTTCAACGCGGGGCTGACCAACAATCCAAACATGCGCGGCATTCCGCCGCTCTCGAATCGCGGCGAAATTCCCGCGTCAGAAATCCGCGTTCCTCCGCGACCATCCGCGGTTGAAAATCTTTCGGTTCCGATTCGCGTTAATTCGCGTCCATTCGCGGTGACGAATCGCAACGCCGTTCATTTCGTTCGCGGCTTTCTCCTCGCGAACAGCGGCATGTATTTCGATCCGAAGACGGGAAAGTCCCGCGAATGGATTGGAGGCCGCCCGTGGGGACACGGCAGCGGTTCACATTCAGGAAGCGCCAGCGGCGCAAAAGGCAGCACCGGGCCGTCTGGCGACACCGGCACCGGCGGCGACAACACGCCGGTTGAAGATGTGAAATTCATCGAGGACACGAAGCCGACTCCGACAGACACGCCGTCATCAGCGACGCCGCCGTCACCGGCAGACCAGACACCGCCCGCCGATACGCAGACGCCGGCCACCGATCCGATTCTCGCGCTTGACACGTCGAATTATGACCCGGCGCAGAATGAAAATTCCAACATCAAGCCGTTCTCCGAACAATATCCCGTCACGCCGCCAACGGGTGACACGCACGCGCCGCGCTACAATCCCGTTCGCGACACCGCCGCGCGCATCAAGGCGATTCAAGACCAGCGCGACGCGCTCATCGCACAGCGGCCCATCGAGCCGAAGAAGCCGGACTACACGCCGGTTGATCTCCGAAAATTGGAGCGCGATTTGATGATGCAGGGCAAGGGCACCACTGAAATTCTCAAGGCACAGGCCGACGCGAAGGCGGAGAACGAACGGAAAAAGCACGCGCTCGACGACATCAAGAAACAGATTCGCAAGGCGTATCCGAACGATTTCAAAAAGCAGGCCGCCGCGCTGAAAAAATACACGGACCAGCAGGACGCCCAATTTCAGAAGCAGCACGACGCATGGAGCAAGGTGAATGCCGCCATCGACAAGGCCGTCGCCACGGCGAACAAGATGATTGCCGACGAACAGACGCGCGGTGCGGAGGCGACGAAAGCGGCGGAACAAAAAAATAACGACGCGGCGGCGCGCGAGGCGCAGAAGGTCGCCGAGAAAAACGCGAAGGCTGTTCAGAAACAGGTTGAGGCCGACAAGGCCGACGCGCGCAAGCGCGCCGCAGCCGATGCGAAGGCGAAGAGCGCAGCGGCGAAACCCGCGCCATCGGTGGACACGCTCACCGCCATGAGCCGCGAAATGCGGCGGCGGAAATTCTACTGGCAGTCGCTTGCCCGCGGCGAAGTCGATACGGCGAAGATGCTCTATCCGAATGCCGACACGGAAAAAAATGCGAAGACCGTTCAGGACCTCGCGCGCGGTGTGAAATCCAAGAACGACGAAAAGGCCCACGAGAAGGCTCTCGCGAAACTCGCGCAGGAAGCCCCGTGAAAACCGCGATGCGAAATCGCGGCCCCATGACGGAAGAGCAGCGCCGGGCCATGTTCTGGCGACTGCACCACGGCGGCGGCGGGGGCGTTCCGCGCGAGTCATCCGCGCCCGCATCTTCGTCGTCATCGGGCGGATCGACGCCGACGATTCCGCAAATTCCAACGATTGGAACTTCCGGCGGCGGAAATTTCCAATCATTGGAAACGACGACGACGCCATCGGCGCGAAAGAAAAAATCATCGGGCAATTCATCCGCATCGGGCGGACAGATTCTTTCCGATGCCGAGCGCGAACAACTTTGGAACAAATTGCGGCAGGGCGCGACCGATACGCGGACATTGCCGCCGCGTTCTGAATTGTCCGATGCGAAGCTCATCGAGATTGACAAGACCAACACGGAACAACTCGACGCCTTGCAGCGCGCCATTGATTCGTACCGCTCGACGAGCATGATTGACCAGGCCGAGACGAAATTCATTCACGCCGCGGGCGACATCTCCGGCGGCATCGCGAGCGTTGTCGATCCGTTTGAAAAACTTTTTGGCGACCCGACGACAAACGGCCCGCTGACGAAGGCGCTCCAATCGTTCGACAGCTTCGTGCATACGCGCGTTCCCGATGTCGCGCCGAAGGGCACGCTGCCGACACTCTCAGGAATCGCTGGCGGATCGCTGCCGTACATTTCCGGCGCGGAACTTCTCGGCAGCATGTCGTGGTTTGAGCGCGCGATTTCCAGCATGGGGAAATTCGGTGACGTGATTTCATCGTGGAAGACGCCGGTGATGTCCGCGTTCGCATCGTGGCGCATCGGAAAATATCGCGAGAACCATCCGACGATGGACCCGAAGACCGAAAAGGTTCTCGCCATCGCGCAGCAGATTTCCGGCTACGTGTCCGCGATCACCGGCATCACATCGGGAAAGAAAACCATCGGCACGCTCGCGCCGAAGACCACGTCGAAGACTTCGCAGTTGCTCTCCGATCTCGGCGAGGCCGCGACGTTGTCGGGCAAGACGCTCGCAGAAAATGTTCCCGCCAGCGTTCGCGCCGCCTTCGGAAAATTGTACAAATTTCACTCCGCGCTTTCCGACATCACCAGCTCGACGTGGACGGCGCTCACGCAGATTCCATACATCGCGCGAAGTTTGAAGCGCGCCGCGAAACTCCGTGACGAGGCGGACATCATCAAACGCAACGCCACGCGAAACGCGAAGACTGTTGCCGACGACGTGAAGGCGATGGCCGACAAACTTCGCGCCGATGCCGACGCGATGCTCGCACGCGAAGAAGCGCAGGCACAGCGCGAGTGGGAGCAGGCCGTCGAGACATCGGCGCAGGCTTTGAAGATTCGCAGCGGCGCGACGCTGACCGAGGCGGAACGAAAGTATGCCGCAACACTCATTCTCGACGCATCGCACAAGGGCGCGCTCGCGCGATGGAATTCCGCAAAGCGTATGTACGACGAGGGCGCGCACAAATGGTACTCAACCGACGCGGCAGCCGCGGATTCGCGCTCGCTCGCGAACGAACTCGATGCCGTCGCGCAACAGCAGATCGAAACTTCTCTCCGCGTTCAGAAAACCGCGACGCAAACTTATCGCCGGATGTACGAAAAGGCCGCGAGTCTTGAAGCAGACCACGCGGCGGGTGCATCGGCGACCGCCGCAACACGAGCGGAGGACGCGGTGGCGCGGAGCGCCGAGGCCGACGCACTCACGAAACAGGCGCACAAGAATCTCACGCGCGCCATCGTCGTTGCGGGCGGTGCGACCGCACAGCAGTTGATTGAAGAGGCGCGAATCGAATCAGCGCAGAATGACATGACGGATGCCTGGCTTCATGGCGACAATTACATCGTGCCGCCGACGCAGCCGCGCAGCGCGCTTGGCACGGCGGAAGCCGCCGGCATCGGGCTTCTCGGGTTGCCCGCGATCCGGCAGACGCGCTACGGGCAGGACCAGTACATCGCGCAGGTCGCAAACTACCGCGCGAAATATGAAGCCATCGCGCGCGCGGAAAACGCGGGCGAGATTTCCGCCGCCGAAGCCGACCAGATGCGGCGGGATCTCGCCGCGAACGACAAGCCGATGAACATGGCCGGCAAAGGCCCGTGGACATTTGCGCCCGCAGCCGCCGCGCTCCTGTCATGGAAGGCGCAGCAACTCGCCGACACGCTTTCGCGCACGTCGATTGATACGGTGAAACCCGGATCGTACATGGACGGCGACACCGTGAATCTCACCGAACATTCCGGCCCGAATTCCATCCGGTTGCTCGACATCAACGCACCCGAAGTTGCGCACCCGGAGTTTGGAAAAATGGAGGAACTTTTCGGAAAGGCCGCGGCAGATTATGCGCGGTCGCTTTTGCCGGACGGCCAGACCGTACGTGTCGTTCTCGACTCGCACAAGAAGGCCGCGGGAAAAGAAGTTCACGGGCGGCAGCTCGCATCGCTCGAAACACTGCCCGCGCCGTTCGACAAATTGCTTTCGATTCCCGGCATCGGAAAATTGATTCCGGCGAACGAATTTCAGACCGAGATGATCAAGGCGGGACTTGCGGACATTCACTATCGCGAATTGTCGGGGCCGACTGACCGGCAGAATGAACACGACGCCGCGCGCGCCATCGCGCAACTCGCAGGAAATAATATATGGTCGCAGGACGGTCGCGACGCGCTGCCGTGGGTGGGAAAGGAAAAGACGCTCGCGCAAGTGATCGAAGCGATGAATGCCAGACGCGCCCGCGCCGCCGACAATGCGGGACTGCCGCCGCCGCCCATTCCGCCGACGACGGACTTGAACACAACCGACATTCTTCCCGAAATTCTCATGCTGGGCGGCAACAGCGGCGCATTTCGAACGCTTGGCGATCCGGGCCAGATGCTCGCGAAACTATTGCACGCCGCCGCCTCGACAGAGGGCGCGATGAAATTCAATTTGCAGGCCGCTGAACATCCCGACCCGGTTGTCTATCGCCCGCCGAAGGGAATAAAGACCGATTACGAAAAACATGCGGAAACCGTGCTGAAAAAAAGAAAATCGAAAAAGTACAAATCCGTAGTTGACAACAATAATGTAGTGCCGTAGTTTGAATCCAACAATTTAGCAGAGCTTAGGCCGGACGGGGCCGTTCCCTCGTCCGGCCTTTTTCTTTGGACGGTGGGGGCTTCGCCGGAGAACGAAAATGCCAGACCCGAATGCAGTGCAGACCGACCCGAACGCAACGCCCGAACCGTTGCCCGATCCGAACGCGCCGCCCGCCGCGCCGCTCGATCTTTCGCAGATCAAATCCATGCTCAATCTGCCGGACACGGCGAGTGACGTTGAACTCATCACCGCGCTCGTCGAGTTGATTTCGAACTTGCAGCAGAAATATGACGCGCTGCTTTCCGACGCGACGACGCTGCAAGGCCAGATTACGAACCGCGACCTTGAAGATTTCAAGGATGTCATCGCCGCCGAAACGACGGCCTTCTGGCAGAACCAGCTTCTCGCCAACCGCGATGAAACCATCACGGTTCTCATCGGAATGCGCGACGCGAAACCCGTCGCGCCGGTCATTCCCGCCGCGCCCGTGCGCGTGCCGCTGAGCAACCGGATCGCGTCCGCACCGAAACCCATGATCGAACTCACCGGTGGCGCAAACGCCGCCGACAACAACCGCGCCGTCGCGATCCGCAACCGCGCGCATGAATTGCGAAAGGCCGAAAAACTTCCGTGGAGCGAAGCGTTCCAACGGGCTGAAAAGGAGATTACGAAATGAACCAGAGCAATACTCGCACGGGCGATATTCCCGTCACCGCCGGCCAGGACTTGACCGGCAAGGAAAACTTGCTGGCGAAACTCGCGAACGACGGAGGCGACACCGTCGTGCTTCTGCCGACAGCAAATTCCGACCTCGCGCTCTTCGTCATCGTTGATGGCGATGTCGCAGGCAAGGCCGCATCACTGCGACCACTCTCGCCGGAGCGCAACGTCCGCGTGACGTTGAAGGACACCTGCAATCCCGGCGACGTGCTCGTTCTCGCCAATGTCGCGACGCCCGGCGACATCGGCAAGATTCGCGCGCTGCCCGCAACCGCGGGCACGTATCGCGGACTCCTCATCGCCGAGGAAGCCGGCATCGACGGCCAGGCCGTTCTCGCCCGTCCCGCACACATCGGAAACATCACCGTCTCGTAAAAAGGAAAACTACCATGAGCCGTCTTCAATCCATCAGCAGCAGCCCGACCCTGAAAGAATTTGCACAGGGCGCGGCACAGGAATCCATCATGCCCGTCGCGGATTTTCTCGCGCCGACCGTGCCCGTGCCGACCAGCACGGGCCGGTTCAAGAAGTATTCGGAGAAGAATCGTTTTCGGATTCCGAACACGCTGCGCACGCTTGGCGGACGCGCAACCGAATTGCGCTTCGAAGCGACCGACGCGACGTTCAACTGCGAGCCGCACGCGCTCGATTATCCCGTCGATAATCTCGAACAGCTCGAAGCCGAAGGCTTGGAGGATACGCTTCGCGAGGGCGCGGTCGCCGTCGCGGAAGTCGCCGCGCTCGCGCACGAGAAGACCGTCATCGACAAGGCGCTGGAGGCCGTGGGCGCGGGCGTCGGCAAAACATGGAACAGTTCCGCCGATCCTGTGAAGGATGTTGACGAGGCGATCATGACCGTCATCCGCAAGTGCGGATACGGTTCGCTGATGGGCGTGGGCGTCCTGTACGGCGCGACCGCGTGGAGCGTTTTCAAGAATGCGGAGAAAGTCCGCAACCGTTTCATCGTCGGCAAAGGCAGCGCGGGGCTGGGCCTCGCCGTCGCGACCGAGGACACCGCCGGCCAGTTGTTTCTCGGCAATCCCGACGTTCGCACGAGCTACATGGTTTTCGATTCCGCGCCGGAAGGCAAAGACGCGGACTTCAATTTCATCCTCGATAACACCGTGCTGATTTTCGCGCGCAAATCGAATCCGACGCGGCGCGATCCGTCGTTCATGAAAACTTTCCGCCTGATGAACAAATGGATGGTGCCGGGCAGCTACGTGCGCGACGACGGGCGCGTCGAGGTCGCCAAGTTTGACTGGTCCGAGGATGTCCAAATCACGAACGCCGCCGTTGCGGTGCGGCTGAACATCACCGGCTAAACCGAAGTCTCCAATGATTGGAAGCCGCCGATGCGCTTTCTTCCAATCATTGGAAGTTTTCTCGCGAGACTCGAAATGAACTGGATCACGCTGGACACACAAAAGGTGCTGGATGATTTCCCGACGAATCTCACCCAGCCGTATCTGACGTGGCTCACCAACAATCCGACGAAGGCCGGGAGGCTCACGGAGATTACGGCGAACACCGTCGCGGAATTCCGCTCGGCCATCGCGACGGACCCGGCGAACATCCTCGATCCCGACCGCGCGAAAGTCCCGGAGAATTGCATCCGCTCCGCCGAGGTCATCATCATCGACACGCTGCGCGCGGAGATGGGGCAGACGCTTTCCCCAGCCGACGAGCAGGCGATGACGCGCGCGGAAATCTTTTTGCGGCAGATTGGCTACGGACACCTGTCCATCCAGGACGAATCGCACGAGCCGACGCCGTCGTACACGACCGACATTCAACACACCGAAAGGGCACTGCCATGAAAAAACTCATCTTCGTCATTCTGCTTTTGAACGCGGCGGCGCTCCTCACGGCACCGACGGCCCGCGCCGTGATGACGGAATACAGCACGACGAACCGCACGATTGCGGTGACGAATATTCTGCCGGCATCGGATGTGCGACCGCTCGCGGCGTACATTCTTTTTCAATCGCCCGCGACGGGAAGCGTTGCGATTTCTCGCGTCACCGCGAAAGGTTTGACCGTGCCACTGGCGCGTCACGGGTTCACCAACGTTGCGGCGCTCACTTGGTTCGCGCCCGCGGATTTCCCGATTCGCCGCGGCGAGGCGTTCGCGGTTTCTTCGACCGTCGCGCGATTCACGCTTCAGTTGGAAACGACGAGCGATGGCGGCGATGTTCAGCGCACGGACGCGCCGGAGTGGTATGACGAAGGCCGACCGTTCACGATTCAGGTCGCAGGCGGAGGCGGTGGTTCAACGCAAGTGACCGTGACGAACACGGCGCAACTTTTCGTCACGAACACAACGCATGTGGTCGTCACCAATTCAACGCTCGTGGTTGTGACCAACGCTCCGCAGATTGTGATTACCAACATCGTGAACGTTCAGGGCGGGGGCGGCGGGGCGGGTGATAATCTTGGCAATCACAACGCGACGCAGAATCTCAACATGGCGCAGTTCGCGGTGACGAATATTGCCGATCTGGAAATGACGGGCTTTCTTGATGCACGCGGCGCATTCGCCGTGCCGCAGCAATACGGCGAGGGCACGCCGTATCGCAACGGAGTCATTTTCTTCGATCAATCCGTGAACCAGTTCAAGGGCTACAACGGCTCGCAGTACGTCACGCTTGGCGGCGGCGGCACGGGCGGCGGCGACAATCTCGGAAATGGCATCGCAACGAGTGACGTGGATCTTCGCGCCTATTCATTGACCGCAACCGCCGACTACATGGGCTACACCGTGCCGGCCACCATCAAGATTCACGGACTCCCCGCAAATTACACGGACGGCGGTTCCATTGAACTCATCGCCGGCGGAGGCCACGGCTATCATCCGGGATCAATCACCATTCAGGCGGGCGGCGACGTTGCTCCGATGAATATCGCCGGAGGCGATGTCACAATCATCGGAGGAAACGCACAGGCTGACAGCAGCGGTATTGGCGGCAATGTGACGCTTCAGGCAGGGCCGGGCGGAAACGGCGCGGGCGAAATCGTCCTCGTTTCAGGCCCGCAATCAAATGGCGGGCGCGGAGGCATCCGCCTTGATTTCTCAGGCGGCGGCGATTTGAAACTCAATCTGCCCGACAGCTATTTCTACACTGGCGCAACCGAGGACGTGACTGTCTCCGGCATCACGTTTCGTTTCGTCCATGGCATCTACATCGGCCACACCGGGCCGTGACGATGACCACATTCTTTGCCTTCACGCGTGACGACGTGCGAATTTAACAGGCTATTGCGCTTCTGCGGCGGCACTGCCATAAATCAAGCATGGCGAAGCTTGAACGGCAGCAGAACGTCCTGAATTTGTTGAGCAATTTGCGCGGGCTGGAACCGCTGAAACAATTGTTTTGGTCGGAACTGAATTATCAGCGCGTGAATGAACCGCTCTCGCGGCGCGGCTGGCCGGAACCGGCGATGAAGGCGCTCGCGGATGATCCGGTTCTTTTCGCAGGCGGAGGCGAGGACGAGGCGTTTCACGTCATTTATTGCCGGCTCGCGTCGAATGTTCTCGCGCGCGGATTCGAGCGGCCCGTCGTGACGCAAATGCTGCGCGAACATCCGTACGCGCTTTTCGTTTTCTCGAACAAGGGACAAACCGACTGGCATTTTCTCAATGTAAAATTCGATGACAAAGTTGAACGCCGCCGTTTGTTTCGCCGCATCACGATCAGGCCGGACGCGGGTTTGCGGACGGCGACGGAACGCATCCAGCTTTTGGATTTGGCCGAGATCAATCCCGAATTGTTCGGCATCACGCCGCTCGCGATTCAGCAAAGGTGCGATGCGGCGTTCGATGTCGAGACGGTCACGAAGGATTTCTTCCGCGAAATCGCGAACTGGTATTTTTGGGCGCTGAAAAACGTCAGCTTCCCGAAAGACGCGCCGAAGGAAAAGGACGGCCACGACCACATCAGCGTCATCCGGCTCATCACGCGCCTCATCTTTTGCTGGTTCGTGAAGGAAAAGGGCCTCATCCCCGGCGACATCTTCGACGAAAAGAATCTCGCGCGGATGCTCGAAGGTTTCGCGCCGCAGAAAACCGGCGACAAGGAATCGGTTTTCTACAAGGCCATCCTCCAAAATCTGTTTTTCGCCACGCTCAACACCGAAATGGACAAGCGGGGCTGGGCGAAAGAAGAGCAGAATTTCATGGCGCACACGCTCTACCGCTTCCGCGACTTTTTCCGCGAGCCGAAGGCCGCGCTCGATCTGTTCAAGGACATCCCGTTTCTCAACGGCGGACTGTTTGAATGTCTCGACAAGGATTTGGGCGAATCGGCCAGCCCGCGCTATCTCCGCATTGACGGCTTTTCCCGCAGGGCCGACAGCCAGCCCACCGTGCCGGATTTTCTTTTCTTCGGCGCGGCGCGTGCCGTGGATTTGAGCGGCGACTATGGCGACAACAAATTCAGGAGCGTGCCGGTTCGCGGCCTCATCCACATTTTCAACCACTACAATTTCACCATCGAGGAAAACACGCCGATTGAGGAAGAGGTCGCGCTGGACCCGGAATTGTCCGGCAAGGTGTTTGAAAATCTTCTCGCCGCCTACAACCCAGAAACTGGCGCGTCCGCCCGCAAACAGACCGGCTCGTTCTACACGCCGCGCGAAATCGTCAACTACATGGTGGACGAGGCGCTCATCGCGTATCTCAAAGGCAAACTCGAAGCCGCGTTTACAGACGCTAAGGATGCCGAGGCGCGCTTGCGTCATCTTTTCGCCTACAACGACGAACCCCATCAGTTCTCGACACGCGAAGTGGACGCGCTGATCGATGCCATTGATAATTTGAAGACGCTCGACCCCTCTGTCGGCTCCGGCGCGTTTCCGATGGGGATGCTGCACAAGCTGGTTTTCATCCTCGGCAAACTCGACCCGCGAAATGAAAAGTGGAAGGAGCGCCAGATTCAGCGCGTCCGCGACGCCATTGCCATCGCCGAAAAAATTGACGACTCGACGCTCCGCGAAAAATCAGTGCGCGACCTGGAGCAACAGATTGACGGCGTGAAGGAAGCCTTCGACCGCAACGAACTGGACTACGGACGCAAACTTTTCCTGATTGAGAACTGCATCTACGGCGTGGACATCCAGCCCATCGCCGTTCAGATCGCAAAGATGCGGTTCTTCATTTCGCTGATTGTGGACCAGAAGACCGACCGCACCGCTCAAAATCTAGGTGTACGACCGCTGCCCAACCTCGAAACCAAATTCGTCGCGGCCAATACGCTCATCGGCGTGACGCGGCCCGGCCAGCAGCTTTTGCGGAATCGCGAAATTGATGCGAAAGAGGCGGAACTGCGCCGCGTGCGCGAGAGGCATTTCAACGCACGCACTCCAGCCAGCAAGGCCAAATACCGCGAGCAAGATAAGAAACTGCGCGCTGAAATTGCGGAACTCTTGAAAGGCGACGGTTGGGACACTGCAACCTCGCACAAACTGGCTTCCTGGGATCCTTATGACCAGAACGACAGCGCAGATTTCTTTGACCCGGAATGGATGTTTGGTCTCATCCCCCACGGTGCTATCAAATCCGCGAAAACAACACTCCGCGGCAGTTTGGGCCTCATAAACGAAGTCAAAGGACAGACAGAATTAGTTGCCGCAGAAAAGCCCGAAGGCTGTTTCGACATCATCATAGGCAATCCGCCGTACATCAACATTGAGAATATTTCCGAGGCAGATCGTGGCATCTACCTACAGATTTATGGTGACGGCGGCAAACTTGGAAAGAGATATGATGTTTACCAACTTTTCATGATGAGAGGCGTCCTACTCAACGCCGCGCGAGGGACATTGGCGTATATCCTCCCAAATACATTCTTGATGGGTTCGTCTTATCTGATTCTACGAAGGCGTCTTTGCTTGCTTACATCAGTCTCGGCAGTTGTTGACTTACCTCAGAATGTCTTTGAAAGCGCAACCGTCGATAACGTTCTCATATTTATGCGGCGCGGCAGAGAGAAGAATAATCAAATTCAGATTTCCAAACTCAGCACCGATAGTAGCATTTCGAAAATAGCAGCACGAGATTGGGATGATGCGTTCGCGATACCGCAGGACGGACTCATCGAGGGTAACGAATTCAAGCTGAACGTCCACATGAATCCTGTGCTCCAGCTATTGTTTGGCAAGATCGCAGTAGGAAGCGTTCGTCTCGGCGATGTCACCGAATCTTCGCAAGGCATCATTATTTATAGAACCGAGGAAGACGCCACTCTTAACAAGTACACCTCCTTCCAGAATCACAAGGGCTGGAAGAAACTCCTGCGCGGAAAGAATATTGGGTACTACTGTACTAAGTGGGCCGGCGAATACATCCACTATGGTGATTGGCTCTGGTGTTCTCGCGATGAAAAGTATTTCAGCCGTCCCAAACTCTTGCTTCACGCAATGCGGAACAAAAGTCTCAAACGTCGGCTCGTTGCCACATATGATGAGGATGCGCATTATAACGCCCACAATCTCGCCAACATTATCTCGAAAAAGGATTCAGGTTTTGACCTGAAATTTATCCTAGCCGTTTTCAACTCGACCCTGATCAACCTCTGGTATCGGAATCACTTCCCGAACGTAAACATCAACCCAAATGATTTCCGACAAATTCCAGTTCGCATTGCTACACCCACGCGACAATCTGCCCTAATCGCCCTGGTAGAAAAAATTCTTGCCGCAAAACAGAATAATCCCGCCGCCGACACGACCGCATTGGAACGGGCGATCGACAAACAAGTCTACGACCTCTATGGGCTAACTCCGCAGGATATTCAACTCGTCGAAGAGTCGATGCAGGAAATAGGATAGGTCGCAATCGCCGGACATGAAAGTGAAGAACACAAGCGATGTTGACCCGAAGGGGCAGGTCTGGCTGCCGGGCATCCCGGCCCCCATCTTCCATCGCGCGGCGGATGTGTGCGTGCGGCGTCTGGCCCGCGCGTTTTGCGAGAAGTGTCCGCCGCCTGAAAAAGGCCCGCTGCCAACGGAACTGGACGCTTTGTGTCTGGCGTGTCTGATGCTGGCATCAGAATATGGCGAGCGCGCACCGGCGGCGACTGTGGACGAGCTGGCCGCTTGCTTGGAAAAAGTGTCGGGCCGTTTTTGGGGCGACGTGCTGCCGTGGCAAATTGCGCTGGCGCTGTGCCGCAACGATGAGTTTGCCATCGCCGACCGTCTGGAAGAGCTAACGGCGAATCTGGACCACGGCAATTCGGGCATCCGGCTTTGGATGTTTGACGTGGCGTGGTGCGTTCGGGACCGGCTGAATCCGGTGGAAGCGTATCTGCGGCTTTTGACGAACGTGGCGGACAAGCTGGCGAATTGGGATGCGTCGCTCGGCCTCTGCCGCGCCGTGCTTGAGTCGGACGAGCTTTTCTGGAAAACGGCGGACGAATTCACACCGAAGGATTTTGAGGAACAGTACAAAACCCGGCTCGCGCTCGCGCGCAAGGAGGGCCTCGTCCGCTTCCAACACCATTTTGAACGGAGGGAACTGCGCTTGCGCCGCCTGATTTGCGAAACCACACTCGGCCTCGCGGCAGAGGAAATCGAAGACGCGGAAGGCGCGTCGTGATTTCCACCGATTGGAAAACCACGGCGCGGAGATTTCCATTCATTGGAATTATTCGATTCGAGCACAATGGAGACGCGACGTGATATTACCATCGGATGCTGACCAACTTTTGTTGTTCCCCGTCGAACCGCGGAAACTGGCGGGCTATCTCGGCCTCGACTGGTTCGCGGCGAAGAAACTCCACGATGACAAGCTGCTGAGTTTCGATCCCGAACGAACGAACATCACAACTTCCGGCATGGAATCGGAATTCATTTTCTTGGGCGCGCTGGTTGCTGCCGGCTGCGACGACAAGATGCTCAAACGCATGTTGACCGGACTAGAGAAGCCGTACCGATATGATGTGAAGCGGATGTATTTCGATTGGGTGGCGAAGCAGTGGGAACCCCTGCCGCAGTTCGCCGACCCGGAAGACATCATTGAGGAAAACATCGCGGTGCTTGAGAAAAAGGGCGACGCGACTGCGCTGCAAAACATCCTTGAGCGCGTGCAGGAAGCCTTGGATGGCATGAGCAAAGAGGAAGAGCCTGAATGAGCGAAGCTGCCAATACCTTTGTCCGCGTTGACGACGCTGCGCTCGTAAAAGTCATTCAGCAGGCAACGACGCGGCTCGTTTTCGTCGCACCGGGCGTCCGCAAGAGTGTCGCCACCGCCATCGCAAACGCGATTGCCGTTGTGCCGACCGATTTCGTTCATATCGTCTTGGACGTGGACGCGGAAGTTTGCCGGCTTGGCTATGGCAGCATCGAGGGCTTGGAGCAATTACAGGCCGCAGCGTCGCAATACGAATTGACGGTTAATCACCATCCGGGCATTCGCATCGGCCTTCTGATTGCCGACGATACGACGCTGATTTACAGCCCGACGCCCTTCCTGATCGAGGGCGGCTCTCAACAGCCTGCGAAGCCCAACGCCATCATGTTGCGGTCTGAACTACCCGGCCAGCTCGCCGATGCGTGCGCCCTCGGCGAAGCCCGACATGAAAAACTTGAGGTCGGAAAAGACCCGATAGACGAAGACGCGGTCGCAGCGGTGAAAAACGACCTGGCAGAACGGCCCGCCAAGAAATTCAATGTCGCCAGAGTGGAACGCGTTTTCAGTTCACTTCTCCAGTATGTCGAGTTTCGCATCGAAGACTACCGGCTGACAACGCGATCCATGCTTTTGAATCCCGAACTTTTCGGCGTTCGCAATGAGGACATCATCCGGCGGCTGACCAATCGCTATCACCTGTTCGCCGATACCGATTCGCTGACGGTCGAAATTCCCGTATTCGACAAAGACGGGAACCCGGACACGAAAAAGGCGAAAGAAAAGTTTGGCCCTCGCAGCATCGACCAGGAACGCAACCGCATCAAAAAATTGCACGTCATTGATGCCGGCGATTTCGGCTCACTCATATTGCGACGCAATGTGCCAAAGTTTGAAGAGCAGATCGTCGCGCTCAAGCGAAAAATCGAAGCCTACAAAACGGCGGTCGCAGAGCTGATCAAAAAGCGCACGGACGAGATTGTTGAGGAATTGCTGAAGGGACTCATGGATCGTCTCAAAGCCGACCCGCCCGACCGCTGGCGTTCACGTTCCCTCAGTCCCAATCCCACCGAATCCGACATCAAGCGGCTGTTTGAAGAAGATGTTCGCGGCGAAGTCGAGAACGTGAAGACAGATTTCAACCCGCGCATTTTCACCGCGTACAAAGAAGTCACGTATGAGACTTTCAAGGACGCGAAATTCCGTGAGCTCATCGAAGACCATTTCGGCAAGGAAGCGATTCAGCAGATTCTATCCGAATACGACGCGGCACCCGAACAGGATGACGACACAAACTAGGCGACCTTTTTATGCCCACGCACGACATCATTGATAACCGCAAAGAGAAATTGGTGGATCACATCAATCGCATCCTGTCGTCCACCGAGGCGGCGCGGTTCGCGGTCGGGTATTTTTTCCTGTCCGGCTTGGATAGCATCGCCGCAAAGCTGGCGAACGTGACGGAATTGCGATTGCTCATCGGCAACACGACGAACCGTGAAACGGTGGAGCAACTGGCCGAAGGCTACCGGCGCTTGGATTTGGTGGCGGAGGCGGCCGAAGCCGAGGCGTACCCGAAGCGCACCGAGACAAAACGAATGTCCGGCGCGACGGCGGACAACATCCGTTCCTCCATCGAATACATGGACCAGACCGACGAAGCGCAGGCCGTCGTGACCACGCTCGTCCGCATGATTGAAGAAAAGCGGCTGAAGGTGCGCGTGTACACGAAGGGGCGGCTTCATGCGAAGGCCTACATTTTCGACTACGGCAAAGTATTCACCGGCGACGGCAAGGCGGTTGAACGCCACGAGCAAGGCATCGCGATTGTCGGTTCATCGAATCTCACGCTGTCCGGTGTGACGCACAACACGGAGTTGAACGTTGTCGTTCAGGGCAACGACAATCACGCCGAGCTGGTGACGTGGTTCGACGAATTGTGGAAAGAGTCGCCGGATTTCGACGAGGCGTTGATGGCGGAGTTGAAACAGTCGTGGGCCGCCGCACCTGTCCGCCCGTATGACATTTATATGAAGACGCTGTACACGCTGGTTCGCGACCGGCTGGAAGGCGAGGACGATGCGGAAGTCTTGTGGGACGACGAAATCACGAAGCGTCTCGCCGACTTCCAGAAAGTCGCCGTCCGGCAGGCGGTGCAGATGGTCAAAGACCACGGCGGCGCGTTCGTGGCCGATGTCGTAGGACTAGGAAAGAGCTACATCGGCGCGGCCATCGTGAAACACTTCGAGCGCACCGACCACGCACGCGCGCTCATCATTTGCCCCGCGCCGTTGAAAGATATGTGGCTTCGATACAACGAAGTTTATCAGCTCAATGCGCAGGTTCTCTCGATGGGTTTCTTGCGCGAAGACGACGAGGGCGCGGCCAATTTCCTGCTCGAAGCCGATCTCTACAAGGATCGCGATTTTGTGCTGATTGACGAAAGCCACAATCTCCGGCATCCCGCCACGCAGCGATACAAAGTCGTGGAAAGTTTTTTGAGCACGGGCCGTCGCTGCTGCTTTCTGACGGCCACGCCGCGCAACAAGAGCGCGTGGGATGTTTATCACCAGATCAAACTTTTCCATCAGGAGGACCGAACCGACCTGCCGATTGACCCGCCCGATTTGAAGGAATACTTCCGGCTGATTGAGAAGAAGGAGCGGAAACTGCCTGACCTGCTGACGAATATTCTGATTCGCCGGACGCGCAATCATATTTTGCGCTGGTACGGTTTCGATTCCGAGACGCATCAGCCGCTCGATCCGTCACGCTTTCGCGATTATCTCGACGGGCGCAAACGGGCGTACGTCATCGTCGGTGGCCGGCATCAGTTCTTTCCAAAGCGCGTATTGGAAACCATCGAATACAGCATCGAGGACACGTATCAGGGTTTGTATCAGGAATTGCGCGGTCACATCGGAAAGCCGAAGAAACGCCGACCCTCGGAAAAAATCACGGACGAACTCACGTATGCGCGCTATGGGTTGTGGCACTATGTCAAACCGGAGAAACAGCGCAACGCCCCCTACGACGATTTGCACCGCGCAGGATCAAATCTGCGCGGGCTGATTCGCGTCCTATTGTTCAAACGCTTCGAGTCCAGCGTCTATGCATTCAAGGAAACCGTCCGCCGGTTGCTGACCATGCATCAGCGGTTTCTCGAAGCCCTCTCGCAAGGCTTCGTTCCCGCCGGCGACATCGCGCAGGCCATTCTGTACGAACCGAACCAAGACGAAGAGCGGGACCTGATCGAAGCCTTGCGGCAGGTGTCCGGCAAATACAGCACGTCGGATTTCAAACTCGATCTGCTGACCGAGCATATCGAGCACGACATCGCGCTACTGAAAAAAATCCTCAAACTCGTTGAGCCGATCACGCCCGCCAAGGACGCGAAATTGCAGAAGTTGAAAGAGCGGCTGCAACAGAAGCCGCTCACGAATGCCAAGCGTCTCATTTTCACGCAGTACGCAGACACGGCGAAATATCTTTTTGAAAATCTCAATCCCGGCGCGAAACGCGACGACATTGAAGTGATTTTTAGCGGCGACAAGAGCAAGGCGCGCATCGTTGGCCGCTTCGCGCCGAAGGCGAATCCCGAATACAAATTCCAGTCCGGCGAAACCGAAATCAAAACGCTCATCGCCACCGATGTTCTGGCCGAAGGTTTGAACCTTCAGGACTGCGACAACATCATCAACTACGACCTGCATTGGAATCCCGTCCGCCTCATCCAGCGCTTCGGGCGCGTTGACCGCATCGGCAGCGTTCACGACGTTGTCTATGGGTTCAATTTCCTGCCGGAAACCGGCATCGAAAAAACTTTGAAGCTTCAGGAAAAACTGCACAACCGAATTCAAGAAATCCACGACACCATCGGCGAGGACTCCGAAATTCTCGACCACACCGAGCAGTTGAACGAAGAAGCGATGTTCGCGATTTACGAAAAGAATCACGGCACGCAGTTGAGCTTGTTCGAGGAAGAGGGCGACGAACTTCTCGACTTGAACGAAGCCGAGGAAATTCTCCGCCAGCTCCGCAAAGAGAATCCCGCCGAGTACGAACGCATCGCCGCTCTGCGCGATGGCATCCGGGCCTCGAAACCCTCGACGCACAAAGGTCATTTCGTTTTCTGCGAGGCGACGTATCCGAATCGCGAAGACCTGAAAAGCTACCAGCAGCTTTTCCTTCTCGATGCCGCCGGCAAAGTCGCCTCCAAAGATATTCCCAAGATTCTCGGCACGATCAAATGCGGGCCGGAACTGCACGGCGCACCGTTGCCGCAGGACTACAATGCGGCGGTACTGCGTGTGCAGCGACAATTCGCCGAAGACGTAAAACACCGCGAGGCCGAGCGCGTCCACACGCTGTCCTTGAGCCACGGCCAAAATTACGCCCTCCGCGAATTGCGTGTCTTGTTTGGTTCGTCTGACGACGACGACCAGAAGGGCATCATTAACATTCTCGAAAAGGCTCTTCGCGGCCCGCTCACGCGCGCCGTGAATCGCGAGTTGAATCTGCTCCGCAAGAACGGCGTGACTGGCCAATCTCTTCTGCAATCACTCGCGAAAATCTACGAGCAGCACAATCTGCGCGATCTCGTTGACCGTCGCAGCCTCCACGCCGCGGCACGTCCGATTCCGCGGATCATTTGCAGTGAAGTTTTGACATGAAACACTATGGCGTCGCGCAACAATTTTGTCGTTGGTTTTTCCCGCGAAGCATGGGATAATTCGCGCGAATTTTAGAGTTCAAAATGATTTTGCAACCACTCGCGGTGATGAATGCCCGCTGAAAACACAGGACGCCTTCTCAGGCTGAAATTTGTTGGCGACGGATTCAAAGATGGCAAAGTTCCCCTGACCATCGTCGCGTCGAAACTGGAGGCATTGCAGCACGTACTATTTCATGCCGCTGCCACAGTCACAAAAGACAAGCTCGCGCGACGAGGTCAATGGTTCAATCGTCACCGCAGCGTCGTAGAACTCATTTTTTCGCAATCGCATCACAGCGATCTCGTCATCGAAGCGGAATTGCCATCGCCCGGCGCACTCCTCGCAGACCAATTCGATACAGGTCTTCAGGCTCTCGACATGGTTTTTCAAGTCTCAGATGCAGTCGCGCATAATTCTGTCCAATTCCTCGATACCAATCTGCCTGATCGCCAGGACCGCACATTCTTCCTGCGCGCTCTTGAAAATCTCTGTCCCAGCACAACCGACGAATACCAGGTCGAATTGGAAAATTGCTCTCGCACGCATCAAAAACTCACATTCACCGGACAAGCGCGCGAAACACTTCAACGCTACATCGCCAATACAACGGCACCTCTCGACATTTCGCGCGAAGAGGCTCGCATCGTCGGCGTCCTGACCAAGATTCACGTCGAAGTCGGTCCGCCGCTTATCGCCGTGCAACCGAGCCCCAATGCCGCCGAGATCGAATGCTATTATGACGCCACAATGCGCGATCAGATCGCAAATCTTCTCGCTGGATCACTCGTTGAGGTCACAGGCTGGGCGACAATGACAAACGAAGGCCGTGTCAAAGAAATGAACAGCGTCCTGAACGTTGAAACCGTGAGCATGGAACCTCTCCGCCTCAGCAGAATTGGAAATATCCGACTTCGCGAACCAATAGTATTTGGAATCGAGTACGCCGATGGCATGTGGATATACAGCAACGCCCCCCTAAATTTGTGGGGATGCGGCATACGACGCGAGGACGCCGTCCGCGAACTTTCCGAGAATTTCGAATATCTCTGGCGCGAATTTGCCCTTGAGGACGATCATAAACTCGACGCGAAAGCGCTATTGATTAAACAACGCCTGCTCGCCCTGGTTCCTCCAGAATCACCGGGAGTCTCCCATGCCGCGTGACGCCCGTGAAGTCGAAGCGTCCCTCACGAAAAAGGGCTTTCAAGCCCGCCAAGGGAAGGATCGTTTCTTTCACCTGATGGTGAACGGACTCAAAACTCCGGTCTGGACGAAGATCAGTCAGGGCGAAAAAGAAATCCACGATGGTCTCATCGCCGCCATGACGCGCCAGCTCAGATTGTCCAAGAAAGATTTCAACGACCTGATCGATTGTCCCCTCACCGAGGCAGAATACACAAAGCGCCTTCGGCAAGCCGGTCATATAGCCTGAACCCGAACGTATGAATTCCTACATGCTTCAGAAACAAATCAGAAGGATTCACATTCACCACGCGACCGATGCAGTGAGTGATGCGGCGTCGAACGGACATCGCGATGTAGGATTGACTGCTACGTTTTTGCTACGTAGCAGGAGGTATCACGGATGAATCGCATGTGAAATCATTAGTAAATCAAGCGTTTTCGGGTGCTTCCCTTGATTTGTAATCAGCAGGTCAACGGTTC
>CAIVKH010000370.1 GCA_903906425.1 uncultured bacterium | reverse complement strand
CGCGAGATCGGGGACCGGCGCGGGGAGGGCAATGCGCTCGGCAATCTCGGCGTCGCGTACAAGAATTTGGGCGAGACGCGCAAGGCGATTGGGTTTTATGAGCAGGCGCTCGTCATTGATCGCGAAATCGGGGACCGGCGCGGGGAGGGCACTGATCTCGGCAATCTCGGCAATGCGTATGCGGCGTTGGGCGAGACGCGCAAGGCGATTGGGTTTTATGAGCAGCAGTTGGTGATCGCGCGCGAGATCGGGGACCGGCGCGGGGAGGGCATTGCGCATTGGAATTCGGCGCTGGCGCTGGAGAAGCTCGGCGAGAAGGCGGAAGCGGTGCGGCGGGCGGAGGAGGCGTTGCGGATTTACGAGGAAATCGAAGATCCGAATGCGGCGAAGGTGCGGGGGTGGATCGCGAAGAGGCGCGGATGATTTTGGAGTGCGGCAGTCCTCTGCCGCTTTGGGATGGGGCCGGCCAGATGAAAAGCGCCAGAGGGCTGGCGCAGTCCAAATGATGGCGGTGCGTTCGCCGTGTGGCGATGACCGGGCGGAATGAACGCCCTCGCGGGCGCGCTACGATGACCAAAGGTCGGAAATCGGATGGCGGGCAAGTGGCTTGTTTCGTGTTTTTGCTGGCGTTTCTTCGTTTTGTTCGGAATGCATGGTCTGCTGTCCGGCGTGCTTGGTCTGCTGTGCGGCGTTTCGGATATGTAGAGCGGAATACCGGTTCTGTTTAGCGGAATTTATGGCCGTGTCATCCGTCTTCTGGCTATGCTTAGCGTCGTTTCGGGTCGGCAAAGCGGAATGCTTACTATGCTGTTCGTAGTTTCTGGCTGTGTCGTCCGTCTTTCTGGTTTGCCATTCTGCTCGAAGGCTCTGATGAGCGGAATACATCTTCCTGTTTGCTGGGTTTCTGTCATGCTGCGTGGTGTTCCGGCGTGCCCTGGGTTTGGTCCGCGCGTGTGCGGGCCGGGTGCGCGGGTGTTGCGGAGGTGTTGGGTCATGAGTGATGTGGTTTCGAAGGATGCGGGTCAGGATTTGCTGGCGCTGGCGCCGCTGCTGGGTGCGATCGGGGACAGTTCGCGATGGGCGATTTTGTCGGCGCTGTCGGACGGACAGCCGCGCATGGTGGTGGAGCTGGCGAATCTGCTGGACCGGTCGCAGGATTCGGTGTCGAAGCATCTGAAGGTGCTGAAGAATGCGGGCGTGGTGGTGACGGGGCAGGCGGGGATGTACCGGATTCCGGCGCGCTTTTTCCCGGAGCCGGGGAAACCGCTGCTGGATTTCGGTTTTTTGACGCTGCGGCTGGATGTGAAGGCGCCGGCGTGAGAGAAATTTTCTTGCTGCCACCTGCCACCCGACACCTGAAACCTGACACCTGTTTTCCAATGATTGGAGGTTTGCGCGGCGGGCTTTTCCAATGGTTGGAAAGTTGCGGGGGGTGAACGGCGGGGGTTGACGCGCGGTCTATTGAGCGGAATGTTGGGGGCCGGAGTTTCTTTATGCGCATAATCCGTCGTGTTGTTCTGTGGCTGCTGGTCGCGGTGGTGGTGATCGCCGGGGCCGCTGTCGTCGTCATGCTTTCGGCGGGGGGCCGTGTGATCACGACGGCGGTGAACAGTTTCGGGCCGCAGTTGCTCGGCGTGCCGGTCACGCTCAAGGACGCCACGTTCAGCCCGCTGCAGGGCCGGGCGACGCTGTCGGGACTTCATGTCGGCAATCCGGAGGGCTTCTATACGCCGTCGCTGCTGGAGGCGGACACCATCGCGATTGATGTGGAGGTGCTCTCGCTGTTTGCCGGCACGGCGCATATCCGGAAGATCGAGATCAAGAAGCCGCGGATCACGTTCGAGCGCGGGCCGGACCGCAGCAATATCCAGGCGCTGCAGGACAAGCTCTCCGGCAAAAAGCCGAAGGCCGCGCCCGGCACGACGCCCGCGCCGCCGCCGCCGCCCGGCTCGCCCGCCGCCAAGAAGGCGCAGAAGAAGGTCATCATTGACGAGCTGGTCATCAGCGACCCGCAGCTCAACGCGAGCCTCACCATGCTCAACGGCCACTATCTCATCGTCGCGCTGGGCCAGATTGACATCAGGGACATCGGCAAGGACAAGGGCGGCGTGACGTTCAACGATGCCATCAGGATCATCGTCACGGCCATCACGGGAAATATCGAGAATGCCGTCGCAGGTCTCCGCGGCACGGTGAACGATGCGGCGAAGGAACTCAGGAAGAACGCCAGCCCGCTTTTCGATGCCTTGAAGGATGTCTTCGGCGGCAAGAAAAAGAAGAAGGCGCCCGCGCCGGAGACGGCGGCCCCGCCGGCGGCCGACACGAACCAGCCAGCGCCGCCCGTACAACCGCCGCCAAAAAATGACGCCGCGCAATAGAATCCTTTTCGTCGCCGCGCTCGCGGCGGGCCTCGCGCGCGCCGATTCCATCGGCTTCCGCAGCGGCGGCGAAATCCAGGGCGTCATCGTTGACGAGACGGACGCCGACGTCACGATCAAGACCGGCCCCGGCACCGCGACGTTCAAGAAAAGCCAGTTGCGCTCGATCTTCCACGACGCAACGGCCAACGCCGAAATGAAACGCGACTGGCAGAGCCAGTATTTCGCCAGTCCCGAATTCCTCCCACCTTCGCTGCGCCCGCTCGCGCAGGATTTCCGCGCGCTGGCCGGCAGACAAACCGCCGCGCTGCAGGCGCAGAATCAAATCGCCCGCGCGCGCACCGAATTGACGCAGGTCGAAAATCAACTGCGCGATCTCCAGCAGCAGAACGTCGAAGTCGCCGCCAAACTTCAGCGTGCCAATCCCGCGAAAGATCCCGACGCCTACAACAATCTCGTCCGCGCCAACAACGACATCGTCTCGCGAACCACGCTGCTGCAAAACCGCCGCAGCCAGCTCGCCGCCCTGGACACGTCCGGCCGCGCCGCCATCGCCGCGTACTTCACCGCCCTCTCGTCGTTCCGCGATTCACTTGAAACCGAGCGCGCGAAGCAGCCCGCCGGCGAGCCGTCGCGCGTATTTTTTGCGAAGGCCGGCGAACAGCTCGCCGCCATGAGCGCCGCCTTGCAGGAAGTGCGCATCCCGATGAACGACGCCCGCGGCCACGCCCTCGTCAGCGCCCGCATCAACGACCGCGACGACGCGCGCCTCCTCGTGGACACCGGCGCCAGCTTCGTCACCTTCACCGCCGCCAGCGCAACCCGCCTTCACCTCAAGTGGGACAAATCGCAGAAGATCAAAATGGAACTCGCCGACGGCAAGAAAATCGATGTTCATCCCGTCACGCTCGACAGCCTCAAGATCGGCGACGCCCGGCTCAATTCGGTTTCCGCCGTAGTTATTCCCGACGGCCACATCGAAGACGTCGACGGCCTCCTCGGCATGAGCTTCCTCCGCGAATTCGACGTCCAGCTCGACTCCGCCCGCGGCCAGATTTTATTGCACCGCCTGCCGCCGCCAAAATGACCCGCCGGAAAATTTCCAATCATTGGAAACTTCCGCTCGCGCATTTTTCCAATCATTGGAAGTTACCGCCATCGCAGCATCGCTCGCGCGATCCTGCGCGTTTCGGTTTGCGACAAAGTCGGCGGTCACTCCACGGCGATTTCAATCCGGTCGCTGTGGCCGTTCGCATCGCAGCAGACGATGCGATGCCTGCCGCGTTGCAGCGGCCAGAAAAGATTTTCGCCGGCGCGCGCCTCGCCGAGATACGCGTCGTTCACGAACCAGTGAAGCCGCGAATTAGAATCCGAGCTCGCCGCTGCGAGTGACAATTTCTGCACGCGATCGCTGATCCCGTCGAACAGCCGGAACGTGCTGCCCATCGCCGGCGACGTGATGTGCAAGTTGGCAGCACGGGCGGCCGTCGCGCTCCGCGCGCCGGCGGTTTTTTGCTTCGCGAGAAATGCCGTCACTTCCGGAGACCAGATTTCATCCGCGCCGCGTGCGTGAACCGAACACGATTCGAATCGAGAAACGCCCGCGATGCACCAGTCCTCGATTTTATGCACGCAATTCGGCCCCGCCGGCAAACCCGACACCGCGCAAACCTCGCGCTTCACAATTCCCGCGGGCCGCTCGAACCACGGACCGTCGTTGTCGGGATAAAGCCGGCGGAAAATTTCCCACACAACCGGCGCGGCCACTTTTTTCCCGACCAGCAAATCCGACGAGCCGCCGTCGGGATTTCCGACCCAAACGCCGATCACATATTCCGGATTGAATGCAATCGTCCACGCATCGCGAAACCCCGACGACGTTCCCGTCTTCCACGCCAGCGGCGGCAGCCGGACATCCGCCGCATTACCCGTCGCATCCATCGCCCGCTCCTCGCCGCCGAGCATGTCCGCAATCAGCCAACAAGCCTCCGGCGAAAAAACTGGGTGCGGCGGCGTCCCGCCGTCGCCATCTTCAAGCAGCCGATACCGCTTGAAATCACCGCCCCGCGCCAGACACGCATAAGCATTCGCCAAATCCAGCAACCGTACATCGCCGTTTCCCAAAACCAGTCCCAGCCCGTAGCTCTCCGCCGATTTCGACAGCGTCGCAAAACCAAGCTGACGAAGCGTCCGGTAAAACAGCGGCTGCCCGACTTTTTCCTCGATTCCGATCGCCGGCATGTTCAGCGACAAAATCAGCGCATCACGCGCCGTCACAAGTCCTCGAAATTCCTTGTCGAAATTCTCCGGAACGTAATCGCGAAAATTCATCGGCACATCCGCGAGCACCTGCTGCGGAGTCGCCAGCCCGCGATCGAACGCGAGCGCGTAGGCGAACGGCTTCAGCGTCGAACCCGCCGACCGCGGCGCAATGGCCGCGTTCACCTGCCCGTGATTTGCGGAATCGAAAAAGTCCGGCGATCCCGCGAGCGCGCGAACTGCTCCTGTTTTCACATCAAGAATCACCACCGCCCCGCCGCGAACATCACCGCGCTTCAACGTCTCCGCATGCCGTCGTAGCGCATCTTCAGCGACACGCTGCAACGAAGAATCCAATGTCGTGCGAACAAAAACAGAAGAAGCCGGCGTGACCTCACGCAGCCCTGACGGGCTGAGGTCAGCCCGGCTCCATTCATCCTCCGCCATCTCGCAAAAATGCGGCGCGATGAATGGATAGTGCGCGGGCCGCACGGCGAGTTTTTGTGCGATTGCGTCGGACTTTTCCTGCGCCGAAACCATCCCGCAGGAAACCATCCGTTCGAGCACATAGGCCTGCCGTGTTTTCGCGCGCTCGAAATTCCTGTCCGGCCGGAATCGCGACGGCGATTGCGGCAAACCCGCCAGCAGTGCGGCCTCGGCGAGACTCAAATCGTGCGGTCCTTTCCCGAAATACCGGCGGCTCGCAGATTCGATTCCGATGAGATTCGAGCCGAACGGCGCACGATTCAGATATTGCGCGAGAATTTCCTCCTTCGTCATCGCGCGCTCCATTTGCAGCGCACGGAACGCTTCGATGACTTTCGCGGCCAGCGTCCGCGCCCGTGGCTGTGCGAGTCGGATCACCTGCGTAGAAAGCGTCGAAGCTCCGGAAACTTTGCGGAGCGAAAAAACGTTCTGCTTCATCGCGCGCGCCATCGCGAGCGGATCAATTCCCGGATGCGACCAGAACCGCTGGTCTTCCGCCGCGACAATCGCCTTCGCGATCCAGTCGGTTTCTTCCGGCGAATAAGTCGGCCTGCAATCCAGATCGTGCGGCCCAAGCTGCACGCGCAGCGGATGCCCCTCGCGATCCGCGAGAATGAGCGCCGCTGGAAATTCATCGAGCACCCCGCGAGGAAACGGGACGAGCACGACCGCCGCGAGGAAAAGCGCCACGGCGACGCCAGCGATGCGTAGAATATTTCGCCCGCGATGTTTCACCGGTCGCGAATCCATGCGTTCGCCTTCGCGTCGTAATGCGCCCGCGCCTCGCCGCCATGCGGGTCGGCATTGACGTCCTCCTCGACGCTGACCTTCGGATATTTGACCGGAACACTTCCGAAGTTCGTGGACGCGATGTTGAGTTCGACGTGCTTGCCGTACAGCGGGCACGTCCAGCGAATCCCCTTGGCGTCGATTTCAAAACCATCGTGGCCCATGTATCCGGCCATGCCCGCGCTCGGCGACGGAATCGCGACCTTTTCGAGGTTCGTTGCACCAATGACAAAAAGCTCAAGCGTGCCATAGTTGCCGCTACCCGCCGCGGACAGCCAGATGCAAACTTCGTCGAGACCAAGCCCGCGCAAATTTCCACGCCAGACTTGCGAAATCCCGCCATCTCGCGGGCGTACGATGCCGGCCTTGAGTTCGAACGGTTCGCCGATTCCATCCGCATCCATCACGCGGATCGAATAACTACCGACGCTCGCCGCCTCGCCCGAACCTTCGCTCACGAGCACGACGCTGTTCGTCGTCGCGGAGCGAAACACGTCGAGATCAGCGGGCTTCACCGCCTTCGCAATCTGCACCGGTCCGTCGGCGAAAACAGTCGCACCGCAAAAAACGATCGCAGCGAAAGCCGAGGCCATTTTCCAATGATTGGAAATTTTCGCCTTCGCAACTTCCAATGATTGGAAATCACGCTCAGCTTTTTCGTCATTTTGAATTTTCATTGCCTCACCTCCATTGCCGCACGCCCGTTCACGCTGCGGATTTCGGGATCGTACATGCACTCGGCGGTGATCGGCGGCACGACGTAGTGACCCGGCGTGACGGCGCGCGCGGCATAATAAAAAACGGACCGGGCGGTAAGCGGGCCTGTGAACAAAACCACGCGGTCGTCGCGAATGTCGCGATGGACGCACCAGTCGGATTTCTCCTTTAGCCACGGCACGATTTGCGCAGTCGCAAGATTTGCGTTTTCGACTTCGAGTCCGGCGGGCAGCAAATCTTCAATCGCGATATTGTCGAGTCCGCGGCCTTTCGGATCCACGACGATTTTCACGATGACGAGATCGCCCTGCTTCACGCTCGCGATATCAACGGCATTGCTCGCGATGTCGAGCCACTCGCGGCGAACGGCAATTCCGTTGTCGGCTTCGACGACCGTGCCATCGGCAGGAACGCCTTCGGCGCGGAGCGAATAAAACAGCGAGCCGGGGCCGTCGTTGACGAGCGTGACCGCCCCGGTTTGTTCCGGCGTCGAAACCCAGTGAACATCCTGCGTGCTACCGAACGGGCGATTCAATCCTCCGGACAGCGCGAGGAGGCCTATGAACGGCGCTGCGTCGCGAGGGACACGCTGCGCATATTTTCCGAGCGCGAGCAGCGCCATCGCATCGTCCTGCGTGCTGCCCCAATGGCCGTGCTTCTGTTGTTTGTCGAGCTGTTGCACGAGCCGAGCGACGCTTTCATTCTTCGGATCAATGTCCAGCCACGCCGAGAGCAACAGCGCCGCGTCGCGTGTCGTGCTGTTGAGCGAGCCGCCGATCTCGCGCTCGTGCGCGATGGGCAGTCCAAGGCCCTTCAGCAGGTCGACCGCGCGACGCGGTTCGCCCGCGAGCATCAGCGCCGATGCGTTGAGCGTGCGCGCGCAGAACGAAAGTTTCGGCGCCATGTCGGCGAGCCGCGAATTCCAACCGTGCTCCGGCTGGCCCGCCAGCGCGAGGACATAGCAGCAATAGGCGCGTTCTTCGGCATCTTCTTCTCCGTCGGAAACTTTCTTGTCGAGCCGTTCGCGGAGCCATTTCAACGCCGCGTCGAGTCGATCGGAAGGAACGTCGTAAGCGGCTTTTTTCGCTTCGACAAGAAAATGAGCGGCGTAAATCGTGCCCCATGACCATGTGCCGCGCTGATACTGCCACATCGCGAAACTACCGTCCGCCTGCTGCATCGAAAGCACGCGCAGAATTCCGGCCTGCACGAAATGCGAAGTCTCTTCGCGGCCCATCGCCTTCGGCAGCGCACGGTTCGCGAGATCGGAAAGATAAAGCAACGGCAACGATGCCGAGACGGTTTGTTCGACGCAGCCGTATGGATAATTCAGCAAATAATCGAGACTCCGGCCGAGTTTCAAACCGGGCTGCGATGATACCCAGATTTCACGGCGGACCGTTTCGGGAATCCAGTTCGCGGGTGCGGATATTTCCCTTTTGCTGCCAGCCTTCAACGTCCCGAATTCCGCTGTGATGTCGGCGGCAGCAATTGGACGCACCGCAAGCTCGATCGTCTCACGATATTTTTCCGCGCCGCCTTCGCACTCCACCGTACAAAGTGCTTTGCCGTAGAAAGCCACGGCCTTGACAGGAATTTCGAGGCTTTGCGATTTGCCCGCGAGAACCGTCGCGGTTGTTTCCGGTTTTCCCGCCGACAACGGCCCCTCGCAAGTCACGCGCAGATTGACCGGAACTGTGGAACTGCTTTCGTTGAAAATCTCGACGTTCATTGCGCACGAATCGCCGGGCGCGAGAAATCGCGGCAACGATGGCTGAACAACGAGAGGACGTTTCACTTTTACGGATTCGTGCGCGGAGCCGGTCTGCGATTTGTTGCAGGCAACCGCCATAAGCCGCAATTCGCCGGTGAATTCTGGAACATCGAACGAAACATCCGCCTCGCCATTCGTCGTGTGAACTTCCGACGACCACAGCGAAACCGGTTTGAAGCGATTCGCTTTGATCGGATTCAAGCGGCGGCGCAAGGCGCTGCCTTCGTCGCCGCCGATATGCGATTTTGTTTCCGCGGCGAAATCGTCAATGACCGGCATCAGCTCGCTATACAGATCGCGGAGGTCAACGCCGAGTCGCCGCTGTTCGAGAAACCACTTGAACGGATCGGGCGATTCGAATGCGGTCAACATGCAGATCGCCTCGTCCACGGCCATCACGGTCACATCGCCATCGGCAGGAGCGCCCTTTTCATCGCGTAGATGAAGCTTTGCGATGAGCTTGCTTTGCGGACGATTCGTCGCGGGCGCGTCAATTGCGACTTCGAGTTTGCGGCCGGGCGGAATGACTTTCAGCGGCACGACGCCCGCGGCGCGATGGGCGGTCCAGACGGATTCGGCCACGGCGGGACGGATGAGCGTGACGCTGCAATAAACGTTCGGCGAGAATTCGGGGCGAACTTCGATTTCGGTTTCTGCCGTGTTTTTTTCGAGCGTGAGCAACCGGCTTTCGATGACGTGATCGGATTCGACGGTTAGAAGCGCTTGGCCGGTGAACGGTGCTTGAATCATCAAGCGTGCCTTGCCGCCGGGCTTGTATTCGTTGCGGTCAAGCTTGAGCGATACGACGTCAGGTTTTTCGCGGCTCCACTCGACCCATTGCTGGTCCGGCGCGCTCGCGTAGAAGCGCACACTCGTCGAAGACTCCGATGCGGGATCGGAAAATGTCAGCAGATATTCGCCGGAGTTCGCGACGGAAAATGCGAATTCGTTTTGCGCCGTGTCCTCGCGGACGGTCGTGAGCTGACGTTGGGAAACGTATTCGTAATGACCACGATTGTTGCGGCGCATGACGGTGTTCCACTGGACGCTCGAAAGCCGCACGTGAAGCGGTTTGAATTCTTTTGCAGCCGCGCCATCCGGCAATATTTCAACAATCGAAACGCGCTGTGTTTCGCCGACGTGGATCGTTCCGCCGAATGGCGTTTTGACACCGATATAAAAAGGATAAACATCAATGAACGATGACGAAAATGCGGTGACAGGGCGGCCGCTCGATTCGAAGACTGTTGCCTGGGCGACGAGTTGAAGTGCGGCGGACGGACGAAGTTCGGCGCTGGTTTCGAGTTTCAGACCGACCTTGCCGTTCTCATCGAGCTTCGCCGCGCCGAGGCGCTTGTATTGCGATGAGAGTTTCTTTTCGTCATCGCCGAAGTGAAATTCTTTCCACGCTTTGGGAGCGAACGGTGCGGATTTAAGCGTGGTTGAAACATCGGCGCGAAGGCCGGCGGCGGCAGCGCCGAAAAGATGTTCGGCGGAAATTCGCAGCGTCACTTCTTCGCCGGCCTTGATTCGATCCTGCGGTGTTTCGAGCTTCACGCGAATTTGCGGCGGGACAAAATCTTCGAGCGAAACGATTGTTTCTCCAATTTGTTTGAAGGTGCCGGGCATTGCCAGTTCGACCGAATAACGGCCTGTTGGAAGATAGTCGGGCAGCGGCGTGGAAATTTCTGCCGCGCCGAAATCGTCGAGCTTCACCGGCAGATCTTTGAAAACCCGGCCATCGGGCTTGGTGATTCGGAAGATCGCGGGAAACGCGACCGGCGCGACGAGCCGGCTATTGCGGACGATGGCCTGCGCGTGGAGCGTTTCGCCGGGGCGATAGATTCCGCGATCGGAAAAGATGAAGGCTTCGCAACCGTCGGCGAGATATTCGCGTCCGCCCGTTTCTCCGTTGAGCGCAACGGCGCTGTCATCGAGTTTCAAATACGAAAGATCGTTTTCGAGCTTCGCGGTGACGATGAACGGCGTTTTCATTTTTTGCGCGACATCGCACGGAAGCGAAATCAGGCCGCTCGCATCGGTTTTTCCGTCGGCGATAATCTGGTTGTTTCGCGCGAAGATCGTCACGGCGGCATTCGCGACGGGCTTCGCGTCGCGGAGCGAATTGATCCAGACGAGGAGGTTGGTCTTGGAGCAGCGCGCGAGGATTCCGAGATCGGTGACGACAATCAACTGGCTGTCATGCTTCACGCGGTCCCAACGGTCGGCTTCGCCAGATTTGTCCTCGCCGCGGACGGCGAGCAGATATACGCCGCGCGGGTCATTAGCGAAATCGCGGAGATCGACTCGGAGTTTTGAAACCTCGTTCTGTTTGTTCGCGAGTTTGTTTGTGTGGACGACAGTGTTACCGGTCAGATCGTCGAGACCGTCATCGCGGTCGATCTGCCAGGCCGAGCGCTGCGAGAGCGATACGAGATTGTTCGCCATGACCGGCGTGACGGAGATCGAACATTCGCGAAGATTGACGGCCTCAACCGACACCGCGAGCCGCCCGCGCGGCGAGAGATAGTGGCCGGAAGTTGCAATCGCGAGCGACGCGGGTCGGTCGGGAAATTCAATCGCGCGTTCGATGTCTTTCGGGAGTCTTTCGCCGTTCACGGCGCGGAGGCCGGAGCGGATTTTGAGCGAATAGATTCCGCCGGATTTGAAGTCGCCGAAGATTTTCAAGTTTGCTCCGCGCCATCCTTCCTCGGCGCGGACGGTGAATTTCACGTGCGGCTCGATTTCGATGAATGAGGCGGCATCGGCCACGTCAGGCTGGGTTGAAAATGACAGCGTGATGGTCGCCTGTTCGAAGGCCGGGCATTCGGATTCGATGGCTTTGAGCGTGAATTTTGTTTCGACGGAAATTTCACATTCGGCTTTTCCGGATGAGCCGAGCGGTCCGTCTTTCGCGAGAAGGCCGTCTTCGAGATGAAGTTTTATTTTGTCGGCGGAGACCGAGGCGGTCTGGATGATGACGGCATTGCTCGCGCCACCTTCGCCGAGAAATTCGTACCAGATGTTTTGCTCGTTTTCGTTTTCGTCGGTTTGCGTGAAGGAAAGTTTCTTTCGCAAAATGTCGCGGTCGGGGACGGCGTTGAAAACAAGCCGCAGCGCGAGGCATCGGTCGGCCGAGCAGTCGATTTGTTTCAGGTCAACGAGCTTCATGCTTTCGCTGCGAAAATGCCACGAGCGCGGGCCGTCAAATTTTGCGCCGCGTGCGGCGACTAAGTTGTCGTCAATCCGCGCGTCGAACATCTGGCACAGCGGCCACGGGTGCGACGGAACGAATTCGAGTTCACGCGCAGATTTCCAGACGAACGAGCCGGAAAGGGCGGGGCGGAAGAACATCGGGCCGTGCGTTTGCTTCTTTCCGATTTCGTCCGCTGTGACGACGTCGTGGCTGAATATCCATTTGAGCGGTTCGCGATTTTCGACGACGGCATTCTCGGTTTTCGAAAAGGAGACGACGTGGAAGGTCGCGGGCGATTCGGCGGCGACACGTTGCGCGGGCTTGTGCGTGAGTTTCCAGACGGCGTAGGAGTTGACGGCGAGAAATGCGAGGGCGAGAAGGAGCCATTTTCCGCCGCCGCCTCGTGATGATTTTTGTTCGGGCGATTTCATTTGATGAGCCTTTCCATATTTCGGGGTCGCACGCTAAGAGAATGCTGCGGCAATGCAATGACGGGAGTGGGAATAATTGTGACAGGATTGTGACAGCGGACAAAGCCGCAGAGGAGGTGGCCGCGGCGGACGCGCGGCGCCGCGAATTCGCGCTCCGTTTTTTCCAATGATTGGAAGTGGCGGGGGCACAATTTTCCAATGATTGAAAGTCACGGTGTCTTTTTTGCGGCCGAGGCGGACAGGAATCTTCGCGACGTTGGGCGCGTAGATGCAGGGCGGCGCCGTTTGACCGGCGGGGACGGGAATGGTATCAATCATCGTTTGGAAAATCATGGAAGCAAAGGTCTGGAGCGATCGTTGGCGGCTGGCGATGTTGGAGAAAAATGACATCGTGAGGGCGGGGCTTTGGGCCACGATTGTTGCGATGACGTTCGTGCTTTTCCATTGCCAGGGGAATACGACGGACCTTGCGCATTTCGGGCGTTCGGCGCTTTTGTGGATGGTCGGATATTGGAATGATGCGGCGGCGTTCGGCGGCAGCGATTATTCGCATTGGCTGGCTGATTCCGATCGGCGCGCTTTTTCTAATCTGGCTTCGACGGAATGAAATTCGCGCGGCACCGTGGAAGACGAGTTATGCGGGTCTTGCGATGATGGTGTTCGCGCTGCTGCTGCACTGGCTCGGCGCGAAAAGCCAGCAAACGCGAGTTTCGCTGCTGGGGCTGGTGGTGCTGACGTGGGCGCTGCCGTTTTATTTCTGCGGTTGGCGCGTGGCCAAACTGCTGCTGTTTCCGTGTTCGTTTCTGATTTTTTGCATCCCGCTGAATTTTCTCGAGGACATGACTTCACCGCTGCGCATCGTGGCGTCGGTCTGCTCGACGACGATGCTCAACGGACTGGGCTGCCATGTGGAGCGCGCGGGCACGTCCATCGTTTCGGTCGGCTCGGATGCCATCGCGCTGGATGTTGCGGATCCTTGCAGCGGCATCCGTTCACTGCTGGCGCTGGCGGCGCTCACGTCTTTTTATGGATCACTAACGCAAAAGACGCTGCCGAAAAAATGGCTTCTGTTTGTGTCGGCGCTGCCGCTGGCAGTGATCGGCAATGTCGTGCGCATCACGTCGGTCGGGCTGATTTCGCAGGCGTTCGGAAAGAAGCTGGCGGAATACGCGCATGATTACAACGGCTACATCGTTTTCGCGGTGGCGCTGGGCCTGATGCTGCTGATCGGAAATTTTCTGAACATGGATTTCAACGAGGTACGAGCAAGATGGCGCCACGCACTCTTAAACCCTTCTTCGTAGTTCTCGGCCTCATGGCGGCAACTTCGCTTGCGCTCGCGCTGACTGTGGATGTCAATCTGGTTGACCAGCCCGGCGTGAAAGTGCTGTTCCCGTCGCAGTTGGGCCGATGGAATGGGGACGCGATCGTTTTTTGCCAGAACAAAGATTGCGGCGCGCAGTTCTACTCGAGCGAAATTACGAACGCCGTCGTCTGCCCGAAATGCGGCGGAAAACTTTCCGGCCTGAGCAAGGTTGAGGCCGACTTGCTGCCGCCGGACACCGAGGGCATCAAGGAGCGCTATCGTTCGCCGGACGGACACACGGTGATGACCTCCATCGTACTCAGTGGCAAGGAACGCGCCAGCATCCACCGTCCTGAAACCTGCCTGCGCGGGCAGGGCAGCGACATCACGGGCAGCCAGATCCTTGATGTGCCGATCACCGGCAGGCAGGGGCCGCTGAAAGTGAAAGTCCTCCTGCTCACCCATGAGCGCGCAGGACCGGGCGGCACGAAGGAATCCTACGGCACATATTATGCCTACTGGTTTGCCGGTAAGGGGCGCGAAACGCCGCAGCACTGGCAGCGCATGATCTGGATGGCCACCGACCGCATTTTCCACAGCGTCGCGCACCGGTGGGCCTACATCGCCATATCCGGTGTCCGCACGAAAGACGGCAATGAATATCAAAGTGAAGTCCGCGAAGTCATCGGCCTGCTCTATCCGCAGATCGTTTTGAAATAATCCCCATTTCGGAAAACGCTCTTTTCCAATCATTGGCAAAATGCGCAACCGTCACTTCCAATCATTGGAAGAGTTGCGGGCGGTTTTTGTGAACGGGCAGGACGTCGGTAATTTCGGCGCGCGCGGAGGATTCGAAGGATTTTCAACGCGCTGCCATGGGCGCGAGCGCGGCCGCATTGCGATTGTCGAGATCATCGCGGCGGATATTTTTCACGACGAGAGTTTTGTCGTGCCAGAAAATCGCAATCGTTTCGTTGCCGCGCAATTTGCCGATCGTTGAAACCAGTTGATCCGTCTTTCGCACGTCATCTTCGCGCAACGTATCCCCGCTCGCAATCATCGCGGCGATGATTCGCTCAACCAGACTTCGCCGCGGCGGAATGAAGAAATTCAGCATCCCGTCCTGGACGTGAACGACGAACCCGCCGGGCTGATGCCCGGTTGTCGCGGTCGGCGCGATCGGATCTTTGTGCAGCAGGAACCAGCTTTCTGTCGCCACCGGAAATTTCTGAGCGACCAGCGCGGCGAGCAGCTGCTGGCGCGTCATCCGGTCGGCCAGATCATGCGCGCCGGATTTCTTTTGGATGCCCGCAAACTTGAACGGCAGCGCCGCAACGAGCGCGCTCAACGTGGCCGGCCCGCACGGCCAGAACGAAAGAATCATCGTTTTCTCGATGCGCCGCTGGCCGATGAGGATGGACGAGATCATCTTTTCAACCGTGGTGCCGCAGTGCTACCAGAACGACAGCCGCAAGCGCGAGGCGATACCAGCCGAAGGCCGCGAGTGTGTGCCGCTGGACGTAACGCAGGAAGAACTTGATCGCGAGCAATGCGGAGACAAACGCAACGACAAAACCGAGCGCGATGTGGCTGATCGAATGAGCGTTCAGATCGTGCGCATGTTTCAACAAATCGTAGGCCGATGCGGCGACCATCACCGGCACCGCCGCAAAAAAGGAATATTCGACCGCGGATTTGCGGCGCAATCCGAGCATCAGCGCGCCCATGATCATCGAGGCGGAGCGCGACATGCCGGGCCACAGCGCGAGGCACTGGAAACAGCCAAGTGCGAGCGCCATTTTCCAGTCAACGTCGTCAATAGTCTTGTGCTCTGAAACTGGCAGTAAATGCTCGACGCTCAGAATCCACAGCCCGCCCGTAAGCAATCCGATGCTGACAAACATCGAGGTCATCATGTGCGCCTCGATTTTTTTGTGCAGCAGTGCGCCTGCGGCAAGCGCGGGAATCGTGGTGAGCATTAACAGCCAGAACCCGCGGCGGCTGTAAAAACTGTCGCTGGCCGGCACGCTGGCCAGTTCGAAAAACTGACGGAAATAAACGACGACCATCGCGAGGATCGCGCCGGCCTGGATGACGACTTCAAAGACCTTCGATTCCACGCCATCGAGAAACGGAAGCGCATCGGCTCCGGCGAATTTGTGCAGCCAATCGCCGACGAGAATCATGTGACCGGTTGACGAAATCGGAAGAAATTCGGTGAGGCCCTCAACGATGCCGAGAATTACGATAACCAAGAAAATGTTCATCTATGCCTTTGCGTCACCGGATGGAGGCGCGGGTGGGAATCGAACCCACGAATAAGGGTTTTGCAGACCCTCGCCTTACCACTTGGCTACCGCGCCGCGTTCAAGAGCGCGCAAATATGCCTCTTCACCGCGCACTTGCCAGAAAAAAATCCGCCGTCCCTTTACGGCAATCCGAGCGATGCGGCGGCGACTTGCGCCGCATTCCACAGCGGGGCGGGATAAACGCCGAAGGCGATGATGGCAGCGAGGCAGATGATGATGCCGATTCGTAACGCGGCGGAAACCTGGATCGGTGTTGCGTCGGGCTGGTCTTCGAAATACGCGGCTTTGATGATTTTGAAATAAAAGTAGAGCGAAATGATTACGCCGATGCAGGCGATGAGGACCAGGGCGATCATTGTTGGATCGTGGATTCCGCTTTCGATGGCGGCGTAGAAGAGCATGAATTTTCCGAAGAAGCCGCTGGTTGGCGGGACGCCGGCCAGCGAGATCATCGGGATCGCGAGTGCGAGCGCCAGGAACGGCGAGCGGCGATGGAGGCCGTTGAGGGAATCGAGATCGCCTGTGCCGCCGGCGTTCGACACGGCGACTAGGGCGAAGAAGGCGCACAAATTCGTGAAGGTGTATTGGGCGATGTAAAACAAAACCGCGGCTGCGCCGATTTTGCTGACGGCGGCTATGCCGATGAGGAGGTAGCCGGCTTGGGCGATGGAGCTGTAGCCGAAGATGCGTTTCAAATTCGTTTGCGCGATGGCTCCGAGATTTCCCCAGAGCAGTGAGATTGCAGCGAGCGCGAGAATGAGCATGGCCCACATCGGGCGCGCGGGCAGGAAGCAGGTGAAAAGGACGCGCGTCAGAAGCGCGAAGCCGGCGGCTTTGCTGCCGGTAGCGAGAAATGCGGTCGTGGGTGTTGGCGCACCTTGATAGACGTCGGGTGCCCACATTTGCGCGGGGACGGCGGCGATTTTGAAGCAGAGTCCGGCGAGCGTGAGAATCAGGCCGAAGCCGAGCGCAGGGCTGATCGCTCCGGGCGTCGAAAGCACGCCGCGGACGGCGTCGAAGCGCGTGGAGCCAGTGGTTCCGAAGACGTACGCAATTCCGTACACGAGCACGCCGCTGGCGAGCGCGCCGAAGAGCAAATATTTGAGCCCGGCTTCGAGCACGAGGCTTTCGCCGCGCAGGTAGCTGACGAGGACGTAGAAGCCGACGGTGACGAGTTCGAGCGCGACGAACATCAAAATGAAATCGTCCACCGCTGCGGTGAACATCATGCCGACGGAGGTGAACAATACGATGACGTAAAATTCCGCCGCGCCAGCGCGGAAGCGTTGCGAAAATTCCGCGGCGAGCAGCAGCACGAGCGCGGTGGTCGCGAGGAACAATCGCTGGAAGAAAATCGCGAAGGCGTCGGCGTGATACAGGCCGCCGAGAATCGGCGCGGCGGGCTGCATCGTAAAACTGTACCAGCAAAGTCCGCCGACGAGCGCGGCGAGTCCGATGCCAAGCGCGCGGACGTTCTTCACGGGCCGCAGCGCTTCGAGGACCAAAACGCCGAGGCCGAGCACGGCGAGAAGAATTTCGAGTTGGAGGTCGTGGAAGTTCATGCGGAGAAGGTGTTCCATGAGTTAGTCAGAAATTTTTCAACCACAGATTTCACAGATGGACACAGATGGGAAATCCCGTTGGCGCGAAATCTCGCGAGCTTCGGCGCGGGCATGGTTTTGAAAATGACCCGTTCCATGATTACGAGCACCTATTCACAGCAACCACTTGGCCGCAGGCACGGCACAAGCCAAAGAAGATGACAACATCCGAACACCCGAAAATCTCGATGCCTTTGATTGGTGAATCAGCGACGACAGCCAAAGCTTTCAAAACTGACGGCCTTTCAAATATTTTGCATTTGGAATTCTTGCATTCCCAACCCACCTCCCCCCGACACGTCAGGAGTTCCCCGCCAACGCGAATCCCGTCCGTCCAACCCGCGTGCGCCAGCAATTTCTTGTCACGCGGCGAACACTTCCTATCGGAGTATAAATCAGCATACGCCGCCGCCCGAATCTCTTCGTAGCTCATCGCTCGCAGAACACCTCGCATTTCCGGCAGACAGTCCTGATTCGGATAAGGATGGTCAGCCGGGTCATCCGGTTCTTGTGCGTCAATGTAGGTAATTCGGATGCTCGAATCTTTACAGACCTGATACTGCACTTCACCGCCGCCCATGCCGTAGCGAAGCGGGTAGTAAAGAGGCAATTCTTTGGCTTCGATTTCGTCCACGGGACAAAGAGGGTCTTTTGTATTCAATGACAGAATAAGATGCATCGGAACTTTGCATCCGCGAGGAATTGCCCCTTTATGAGTGGCCTTACCGCCAAACTGATGCCTTCCGTTCTTGCTCACCAAGAATGTGGATGGCTCGTTATTCCATTTCTTTCTCAAAATCGACCCTCCGCTTCATCGGAAGAAATCCGAAATTGTGGTGAAATAGAAACAACCTTTCCGAGCGAAGAAGAACTCAACAATTCTTTATTTCGGATTTCGGATTTTGAATTTGTTTGGGATTTGGGATTTGAGATTTGAGATTTCCGCGCTTCCGGCGCGGCTGCTTTCCAATCATTGGAAATTTTCGCTGCGGTCTTTTCCAATGATTGGAAGTTTCCGAGCGAGGCTTTGATGCCGTCGGTCAGGAGGCGGGGCTGGAAGCCGAGGATCAGCAGCGCGATGACGAGGGCGATGGTGGCGAATTTTGTGGCGGGGCCGATGGTCTCTTTCATGGCTTCGCTGCGCGCGGGGAGCGGTCCGTAGAAGGTGTCGCGGAGGGCGCGCAGCAAATAGGTCGCGGTGATGACGAGGCCCCAGACGGCGGCGATGGTGGCGAGTTTCATGACGAAGGTTCCGGCCTGCCAGGTGCCGATGAAGATCATCAGTTCGCTGACGAAGTTGGCGAAGCCGGGGACGCCGGCGGAGGCGAGCACGCCCATCGCGGTGAGGACGGCGGTGAACGGCAGTACGCGCGCGAGGCCGCCGCCGCCGCGGATTTCGCGCGTGCCGGTCTGGCGCGCGACGCTGCCGGCGGTGGCGAAGAGCAGCGCGGTCATCAGGCCGTGCGCAACCATGAAGAGGACGACGCCGTTGACTGCCGTGGGCGTGAGCGCGGCGATGCCGAGGAACATGTAGCCGGCGTGGCTGACGGAGCTGTAGCCGATGAGCGGCTGCCAGTCCTGCTGGCGCATGGCGACGAAACCGGCGTAGAGAATGCTGATGGCGGCGAGCACGGCGAGCGGCGCGGCCCACGCGTGCGCGCCGGCGGGCAGGAGCGCGAGGCCGATGCGGATGATGGCGTAGGCGCCGAGTTTTTTGGAGACGCCGGCGAAGAACATCGCCGCGCCGGTCGGCGAGGCGGAATACGCGGCGGGGGACCACGCGTGCAGCGGGACGATGCTGACCCACGCGCCGAAGCCGAAAAGAAGTCCGCCGAAAATCCATCGCTGCCAGTCCTCGGCGATGCCGGCCTTCGCGATGTTTTGCGAGAGCGCGACGAGGTCGAGCGTGCGGCCGCCGAGGAAATACAGCGCTATGAGCGAGACGAGTGCGACGAGCGCGCCGCCACCGATGAAGATGGTCTGCTGGATCGCCGCGTAGGCCTTGCTGCGTCCGCTGCCGCCGCCGGGATTGCGGCCCCACATTCCGACGAGCAGATATTTCGGCAGCGTCGCGATCTCGGCGAAGAAATAGAAGAAGAACAGATTCAGCGAGACGAACGCGGCGGAAGTCGTCGCGATCATGACGAGCATGAGCGAGTAATACGTTTTGCCGCGCGCCTCGATGTCGTCGCTGGCGAGGATCGCGCAGAAGCCGACGAACGTCGTGAGCAAAAGCATCGCGAGCGAAATTCCGTCGAGGCCGACATGCAGCGAGAAGCCGAGCTGCGGAAGCCACGCGATGTCGTTCTGAAACTGGAAGCCGCCGAAGTTCGGATCGAATTTCTTGAAGATCAGAAGCGACGCGATGAGCGCGATGGCGGACCCAACGGCGGCTATCGCGCGCGCGGCTTTCGCGTTCGGCGAAAACAGAACGAGCAACGCTGCGAGCATCGGCGCGGCCAGGGTTATGCAGATGAGGTGTTCCATGAATTGGTCAGGTGTGGATCAAAACGTAATAAAGAATGACTGAAAGGCCGATGGCGAATCCGAAGGCGTAGCTGCGGATGTTGCCGGTTTGGAGGCGCTGAACAATTCCGCCGAAGATTCGCGTGACGCCGGCGGTGCCGGACATGCCGATGCCCTGGATGACCCAGCGGTCGAGCGCCTCGGCGATGGCGGCGATTCCGCCCTGTACGCGCGAGACGAGCCAGCCGTAGGCTTCGTCGAAATAGAATTTGTTCGCGACGACATAGTAGAGCGGGCCGAAAATTCCCTTGAGGACGGAGTCGCCGTTGCGGTTGTTGGCGTAGAGCGCGTAGGCGATGGCGAAGCCGATGAGCGGGATCGCGACGAGGCCGAGCGTGAGGGCCATCGCGTGCGGTTCTTCGTGCGCGCCGGGCATGATGAACTGCGGGATTTTGTCGCCGAGGCCGCCGATGACGGAGAGGATGGCGAGGAATACGAGCGGCAGCCATAAGACCGGCCCGACTTCGTGCGCGTGGCCGGCGGTGTGTTCGTCGCGGACTTTTCCGAGGAACGCGACGATGAGCAGGCGGCCCATGTAAAACGCGGTGAGCAGCGCGGTGAGCGCGACCATGCCGAAGATGATCTTGTTGTGTTCGAGCGCGAGCAGGAGAATCTGGTCCTTGCTGAAGAAGCCGCTGAGCGGTGGCACGCCCGCGAGCGCGAGCACGCCGATGAGGAACGTCGCGAACGTGACGGGCATTTTCTTGGAGAGGCCGCCCATTTTCCAGATGTCCTGTTCGTGATGCAGCGCGACGATGACCGCGCCCGCACCGAGGAATAGCAGCGCCTTGAAGAAGGCGTGCGTGGTGAGATGGAACATGCCCGCGGTGGAACCGCCGAGGCCGACGGCCATGACCATGTAGCCGAGTTGCGAGAGCGTCGAGTAGGCGAGCACGCGTTTGATGTCGTGCTGCGTGACGGCGATGAGCGCGGCCATGAGCGCGGTGATCGCGCCGATCCAGCCGATGACGTGCGCGGCGGTCGCGCTCGCGGCGATGAGCCACGCGACGCGGGCGAGCATGTACACGCCGGCGGCGACCATCGTCGCGGCGTGGATGAGCGCGCTGACGGGCGTCGGGCCTTCCATCGCGTCGGGTAACCAGACGTGCAGCGGGAATTGCGCGGACTTGCCGACGGCGCCGCAGAAAATCAGCAGCGCGGCGGTTGTCGCGAGGCAACCGCTCACGTGAAGCGTTGACCATTTGCCGGCGGCCTCGGCGAAGTCGAACGTTCCGGCGGTGAAGCCGACGATGAGGATGCCGAGCATGAATCCGAAATCGCTGACGCGGTTGACGAGGAACGCTTTCTTCGCGGCCTCGGCGGCGGAGCTGCGCTCGAACCAGTGGCCGATGAGCAGATACGACGACAGGCCGACGAGTTCCCAGAAGATGAACATCTGCAAGAACGACGACGCGAGCACGATGCCGAGCATCGAGAAGACGAACAGCGACAGGCAGCCGAAGAAACGCGCGTAACCGCGGTCGCCCTTCATGTAGCCGAGCGCGAAGATGTGGATCGCGGAGCCGACGCCGGTGACGACGAGCATCATCAGCAAGCTCAAGCGGTCAACCGTCGCGCCGAATTTCAAAACGAAATCGCCGCCGGGAAGCAGCCACGTAATCGCGGCTGGCGCGAGTGCGGCGGACGGATCATTTTGAAACGCGAAGAAAAGTTTCAGCGAAAGCGCGAAGCCGAATGTGACCGCGCCGACGGAAAGCGCCGCGCTCAACGCCGCGGACTTCCGCGCGCCGATCAGAATCAGCGCAGCGGAAAGCAGCGGGGCGAATAATATGATCCAGACGGGGTTCATTTTCTATAACTGACATCTTCCATTAAGATTCAAATTCAGCGGACCCTAACCACCAAACGAAACCCGACCTCAAAGTGCTTGTCCGTCGGAGCATCAAGACGCTTTGCGCTCTCACAACCCCTCGCACGGTCGGAAATACATCCACCGCGTAGCACATGATTATAAAAGGGCGATGGTCCAGAAGGATCAACCACGTTGTCAGAAGAATACTCTCCGTAGAAGTCTGCACACCATTCAAGAACATTGCCGTGCATGTCATAAACTCCCCAGAGATTGGGTTTCTTTTTCCCCACCTCATGCGTCTTGCTTTCAGAGTTGCCGTCATGCCATGCGTAGTCGCCAAGCGAAGCATCGGAATCGCCAAACGAATATAGCGTTGTCGTACCGGCACGGCAGGCGTATTCCCATTGCGCTTCGGTCGGCAGACTGAAATCCGCACCGGGCAATTTTTCCTTCAGTTTGGCAATGAAATTTGTGCAGTCGTTCCAACTGACAGTTTCCACCGGATTCTTCGCGCCTTTGTTCCTGCTGGGATTTACGCCCATGATCTTCTCCCATTGTTCCTGCGTGACTTCATACTTCCCCATGTAAAACGGCTTCGTGATACGGACCCTGTGAGCCGGCTTCTCGTCGCCAATGTCACCGCCCATGATGAAAGCACCGGGGCGGATGAGGACGAATTCCATCGTCACGCCATCGCCGAGATCAAAGGATTTCGTTTCTGGAAGATTTCCTTTCGCTTCCGGCAAATTTGCTTGCGAGTCGCAATAACCAGACTGGTTAAGAAACAGCAAACACAAGACTGCCGTGCCAAGCCAATTTCGTATGCTTTTCATTGTTTCATCTTCCTTGCTTATTTTTCACTGGTCAGTTTCCACTTCATCGCTTCATGCTCACAAGGTCGTCCACGGAAATCGTTTTACGCAGTCGCGCGAGCGCGACGAGGATCGCCAGGCCGACGGCCACTTCGGACGCGGCGATTGCGATCAGGAAAAATACGAAGAGCTGGCCTTCGACGCGGTGGTTGTAATGCGAGAAAGCAACCATCGCGAGGTTCGCGGAGTTCAAAATCATTTCGAGCGACATGAACATGACGAGCGCGTTGCGCCGCAGCACGACGCCGGTCATGCCGATGGCAAACAACAATCCGCTCACAAACAGGAAGTGATTCAGTGTCAGCATCGCGCACCTCCCGAAACGTGAGTTCCAATGATTGGAAGTTGTCGCACCGCAAACTTCCAATGATTGGAAATTATCGTGAATCGCGCGGTCATCATTTGACCTCCCGTTTGGAAATGAGAACCACGCCGACGATGGAGGTGAGCATGATCAGGGCGATGAGTTCGAGGGGGACGAGATAATTTCTGAAGAGCGGGATGATGACGTCGCGCAGGCTGCCGGGCGCGTCGCCGGTCGCGGCCGGCAGTTCGATGCGGTGGCCGAGGACTTTGACGAGGATGAAGCCGATGCTGGCGAGTACAAGCATCGCGCCGAGGGCCGTGCCGAGTTGCGCGACGCGGCGGCGCGGGACGTCGAGGTCGAGCAGCATGATGACGAACAGGAAGAGGACCATGACGGCGCCTGCATAGACGAGCACCTGGATGACGGCGATGAAGAAGGCGTGCAAAAGCAGGAACAGGCCGGCCATGCAGAGGAATAGCAGGATGAGGAACATGGCGCTGTTGACCGGATCGCGGTTGACGAGCACGAGCAACGCGCAAAGCAGCATGAGGGCGCTGAAGGTCCAGAAGAGGATCAGTTCCATGACGTGCCTCCGGCCGAAACCTGAAACCTGAAACCTGAAACCTGAGTTTCGGAAATGCGGATTGCGGAATGCGGAATGCGGAAAGACTTCGCGCTCTCGATTCGCGCGATCTGACCTCTGATCTCTGACCTCTGACCTCTCATTTTTCCTTCCACTTCCAAATCTCGCTGTTCTGCGTGCCGCCGAGTTCGAGGAGCTTCGCTTTGTTGAAAACCATTTCTTCGCGCGAGTAGCCGGTGACGGCGAAATCCTGGCGCAGGAAAATCGCCTCCTCGGGACAGGCTTCCTGGCAGAGGCCGCAATAAATGCAGCGCAGCATGTCGATCTCGAATTCCTGCGGCTCTTTCTCGGCATTCGCGGTGGTGTCGGTCGCGGCACGGAAGCCGGGCGTGATGCGGATGGCTTTCGGCGGGCAGACGAATTCGCAGAGCTGGCACGAGACGCATTTGACGCGGCCTTCGGGATCGCGCACGAGCACGGGCACGCCGCGATACGGACCGTAGAGCTTCGGCTGCTCCTCGGGATACTGCATCGTGAATTTCTTGCGGAAGATGTGCCGGAACGTCAGGCCCATCCCGCCGAGAATTTGCGGCAGGTACAATTTTTCGTACCACGTGAGGCGCGGGCGTTCGACGATCATCGCCCGTTCCTCATTCTATTTTGTTCCGCGGTTTTCATTTCGGTTGAGACGACCCCTTGGCAGATTCGCTCCAGATTCTAACGACACCATCATCACCGCCAATCGCCAAGTACTTGCCATCAGATGTGAACGCCACTGACATGGCCCAGCCAGTTTGTTCCTTTGTCCAAGTCGCAAGACAGGCATGAGTGTCAAGACTCCACAGCCGCGCCCCACCTCCATCTTCAGCAGCAAGAATTCGGCTTCCATCTGGTGAAACGGCGATGGACTTGCACTCTTTTGTCGAGATCGTCGCAAGATGCGTCTTTGTCTCAATATCCCATATTTGGAGGCCGCCGCCATACGATGCTCCGACAACAACAGCGTCATGTTTCGCGAACGCAAGGCACTTGATCTCGCGACATGAATGCGTCAAAAGCCCCGCCTGCCGCCTTGTCATAACGTCCCAGAGCATAACGTGCTGGGGACGGTATCCCGCAGCTGCAAGAAGTCTGCCGGTTGCGCTAAATGCAAGAGCGTTCACAAAGCTCTCCTGACCCATAAACCTTCCCTTTTCGATTCCGTTCGTCGGATCCCAAAGGACTACCTCCCCCTCGGTAGCAGTGGCTGTCCATCCGCCACCAGCGTCAGGTTTTTGTGTGACCCTGGCGCTTGCAGTCGCAAGGTCCTTCCCGTCCGGTGTATAAGCCAGTGCTGAAATCTTGTAAGACGCCGCTGGAAAGGACCGCAGAGATTCACCCGTCATGGTTGACAAGATGTGCACCGTCCCGCCGACATTGCGCGACACGCGTCCCCCGTCGCGAATCAAGAGCGGTCCACTTCGATAGGTTGAACTGGATTCGTCGCTGGCAATTGCGATCTCCTTGCCAGAGGGCGAGAGAGCACAACATGTTGGTTGAAGCCCCTCCGTTCGGGCAACAATACCGCTTGATGCGTCAAGAATGAGGCATTCATTTGGAGTAAGCGCGACGATGCGAGACCCTGTTGGGAAAGCCTGAAGCGAATCGACTGGCCTATCTGGACAGGCAATGCTGCGCATCGGAAGCGTAATTTCTGGCGATTGCGAGCGTTCATCCGATGCCACAGTCACGCGCGCCAAGAGCGCACCAGAAAGAAGAAGAAATGAGAGTCTGTTCCTCATGATTTGCTTCCTTTGTATCTTGCCCAACAAGTTATTAGATTATTCTTCATCGCCCACCTCCAATCTTCACCATGACGATGAAGCCCGTGACGATCAGGTTCACAATCGCGAGTGGCAACATGCAGTTCCAACCGAGCCGCATAAGCTGGTCATAGCGGAATCGTGGAACCGTCCAGCGAACCCAGATGAAAAACAAGATGCAGCAAAACATTTTCGCGAGGAACACGAAGATGTGCGCGATCCCAAGCGCGATTGTCGTCGCAGGCGCGGTGAAGCCGGGGACGTGCGGCAGCGTCCAGCCGCCGAGAAACAGCGTCGTGATCAGCGCGGACGAGAACGCCATGTTGGAATATTCGCCGAGGAAAAAGAGCGCAAATTTCATCGCGCTGTATTCGGTGTGATAGCCGCCGACGAGTTCCTGCTCGGCCTCGGGAAAATCGAACGGCGAGCGGTTCGTCTCGGCAAACGAGCTGACGAGGAACACGAGAAACGCGAGCGGCTGATACACAATCAGCGGCCAGTGCGCGCCCTGCCACTCGACGATTTTGCCGAGGTTCAACGAGCCGGTGAGCATGATGACGCCGACGGTGCTCAATCCGAGGCAGACTTCGTACGAAATAAATTGCGCGCTCGAACGGATGCCGCCGATGAACGAATATTTCGAATTGCTGGACCAGCCCGCGAGCGTGATGCCGTACACCGCCATCGAAGTCACCGCGAAAATCACGAGCAGTCCGATGTCAATGTCCGCGACGACGCATTTCGTGTGGCCGAGCCGGCTGCCGAACGGAATCAGCGCGATGACAATCAGCGACGGCATCACCGTGAGCGCCGGCGCGAGGAAAAAATACGTCTTGCGCACGAAGCTCGGGATCACGTCCTCCTTGAAAATCAGCTTCCCGAAATCCGCGATCGGCTGCAGCAGCCCCTCGAAGCCCACGCGATTCGGCCCGAGCCGGTCCTGCATAAACGCCGCCACGCGCCGTTCGACATAAACCGTGTACGCGACGATGCCCATCTGCACCATGAACACGCTCAAAATCTTGATGATCGTTATCAGGAGGTCGTCCATAAATTTCGCCGCATCGTCACTTCCAATCGTTGGAAACTTCCGCCGCCAGAATTTCCAATCATTGGAAATTTAGATCGTCGCAGCGACCTCCTTTCGGATTTGCGCGGCGTCGAGTTGCACGCCGGCGTCGCCGATTTTCGAGAGCGTAAGTCCGGCTAGCGCGGGCTGGCTCGCAGCGAGCGCCGCAAAAACTTCTTCGAGCGATTGAAAAACTTTCGTCGGATCCAGCGCGCGCAAAAGCAGCGCGAGAATCTGCCATTCAGGCCGCGCGTTGCCGGGCGACGGAATCGCCGGATTGAATCGCTGAATGCGCAGCTTCGCGTTCACGAACGTTCCGTGTTTTTCCGCGAACGTCGCGCCGGATAGAACGAAATCCGCAACCGCCGTCGTTTCGTTCGGCAAAATATCAATCGCGACGAGCAATTCGAGCTGCTTCAAAAGTTCTTCGCCGATTCCGAGCTTCGCGACGTTCTCGCCGAGCACGATCAGGCCGCGGATTTTTCCGGCGCGTATTCCGTCCGCGATCTTCGCGATGTTGCTTCCGAGCGGTTCCGCCGCAACACCGGTCAGCGACGCGCCGTTCGAATTCGGATTCAAGTCCTTGTTCAGCAAAAATGAATCGCCTTCACCGCTACGCGCAACCGAATCGGTTGTTTCGCCAGCAATTTGCTTGAACAAGAAAAGCTCTTCCGTCGTCGCGCGCGCGGAGCCGATGCCAGCGATTTCGCCGCCAGAATTTCGGATTGCGGAAATCTTTTCCGCAATCGCGGCGACAGCATCGTTCCAACCGATGTCCGTTGTCGCGCCGCTCGCGCGATCGCGCCGCTGCGGCGATGTCAGCCGCTTCGGATCGTTGATGAATTTGAATCTTTCGCGGCCGTAATCGCACATCCACGCGCCGTTCACCGCGTCGTTATCGCGCGGCGTCTGGCGATAAACGATTCCTTCGCGCGCCCAGACAACCGTGTTGCAGCCCGTTGCGCAATTTGGACAAATGCTCTTCGTTTCTTTCAGGAACCACGTGCGTTGCTTGAATCGGAAATCCGTCTGCGTCAGCGCGCCGACGGGGCAGATGTCCACGATGTTCAAATCGTAATTCGTGTCCGGCCACTCGCCGGGATAAACCGAGATTTCGTTGAGGCTGCCGCGCTTCATGAAGCCGAGGCAGTCCGACTTCGCGACCTCGCGCATGAACCGCTCGCATCGCGAGCAGAGGATGCAGCGCTCGACATCAAGCGTGATCTTCGTGCCGAGCGCGACGGCTTTCGGCTTGTGATTCTTCTTTTCGATGAACCGGCTGAAGCCTTTGCCGTAATCGACGGCGAATTCCTGCAACCGGCATTCGCCCGCCTGATCGCAAATCGGGCAATCGAGCGGATGATTGATCAGCAGAAATTCCATCACGCCCTGGCGCGCCTTGATGACCTTCGGCGTTTTCGTGCGGACGACCATGCCTTCCGAAACCGGCTGGTTGCACCCAATCGCGAGCTTCGGCTGGAACATGATGACCGGCTTTCCGTCCGGTCCGATTTCCGGCTTCTTCTCCGGCGTCATCTTCGGCGTACCAACTTCAACGAGGCACATGCGGCAGTTGCCCGCAATCGGAAGGCGCGGGTGATAGCAATAATGCGGAATCTCGACGCCGGCCTTCTTCGCCGCCTCGATGACATTCGAACCGGGCGGAACCTGCACCGGAATTTCATCCACGATCACGTTGACGAGAGGCATGCTCACGAGTGGCCTCCGTTCTTCGAGCAGGCTTGTTCGAATTCCTTGCGGAACTTCGTGACGAAGGCTTTTTGCGGCCAGGCGGAGGCTTCGCCGAGCGCGCAGATTGTTTTGCCGTCAATGTTGTCGGCGATGTCGAAAAGCAGATCCACATCTTCCTTGCGGCCGCCGCCGTGCTGGACGCGGTGCAGAAGTTTTTCCAGCCAGAGTGAGCCTTCGCGGCAGGGCGTACACTGGCCGCAGGATTCGTGCGCGTAAAACTGTGCGAGGTTTGCGGCGGCGGCAACGATGCTGGTTTCGTTATCGAGGACGATCACGCCGCCGGAGCCGGCGTATGAACCGGCCTTCTGGATCGCGTCGAAATCGAGCGTCACGTCGAGCTGTTCGGGCAACATGACTGGCATCGAGCTGCCGCCGGGAATCACGCCCTTGAGTGTGCGGCCTTCTTTCATTCCGCCGCAGATGTCGAAAATCAATTGACGCAACGTGAGCTTGCCCATTTCGAATTCGAAGTAGCCGGGATTCTTCACCGCGCCGCTGACGCAGACGATGCGTGTGCCGCTCGAACCGGGCACGCCAACTTTTGCATATTCCGCGCCGCCCATGCGGACGATGTGAACGACGTTGCAAAGCGTCTCGACGTTGTTGACGACAGTCGGACAGTTGAACAAACCTTGAATCGCGGGGAACGGCGGCTTGATGCGCGGGTAGGCACGCTTGCCTTCGAGTGATTCGATGAGGCCGGTTTCCTCGCCGCAGACATACGCGCCCGCTCCGCGATGCGTATAAATTTCGCAATCGAATCCCTTGCCCAAAATATTTTTCCCGACGAGACCTTTCGCGCGTGCCTCGTCAATCGCGCGACGAACGATTTTTTCGCCGTACGGAAACTCGCCGCGCAGATAAATGTAAGCGGTCTTGCAGCCGATCGCGAAAGCGGAAATCAAAACGCCTTCGATGAGCTGGTGCGGATCGTGATGCAGAATTACGCGATCTTTGAATGTGCCCGGCTCAGATTCGTCGGCGTTGCAAATCAGATAAACCGGCTTGCCGGATTTGCGGTCCACGAATTTCCACTTCATGCCGCACGGGAAACCCGCGCCACCGCGACCGCGCAGCTTGCTCGCTTCGACTTCCGCGCCGATAGCCGCGGGCTGCATTTCCAGCGCCTTCTTCAGCATCTCGTAACCGCCGGCCGCAATGTAATCGTCAATCGTTCCGCGATAACCGGGCTTGCTGACGTTCGCGAGAATCACGCGCTTTTCCTGCGGATGCGCCGGCGACACCGGCGGCAGCGTTTCCTGCTTCAAGCCTTCGCGTTTTACGCGATCAAGAATAGCGTCAATTTTTTCCGGCGTGAGCTTCGTGTACAGCTCATCGTTGATCATCATCACCGGCCCCTCGTCGCAGGCCGCGAGACATTCCACCGTCGAGACGGTGAACTGTCCGTCCGGCGTGGTTTCTTCGAGACCGATGCCGAGTTTCTTCGTGATGTGTTCGGAAACTTTTTTGCATCCGCAAAGTTCGCACGAAAGCGTGCGGCAAACCTTGATGTGATTCTTTCCGCGCGGCGTTGTCGTGAACATCGGATAGAAACTGACAACCTCGGCGACATCAATATTCCGCACGCCAAGTTTCTTCGCCGTCCACTCGATCTGCTCCGGCCCGAGAAATCCGTAATGATCTTGCAGCAAATGCAGCAGCCAGAGCATCGGCGCGCGATTCGACGGATAATGCGTGATTATTTCGGCGATCTGCTTTTCTAAATCTGGAGGCAAGGTGAACATTGGGTTTCGTGTGTCAGGTGTCGGGTGTCAGCGAAGAACTTTTCCGGCGATTTCCATCCGATGGAAAAAATCGCGCCGTATTTTTCCATCCGGTGGACATCGCCGACTTCCAATCATTGGAAATGACCGGCGCGCAAATTTCCAATGATTGGAAATTGGTTTTCTCGCTTTGGTCATTTGTCATCGGCTTCGTCATGGCTTTGGATTCGTTTTTTCCGCCATTGGATTTCTTTCTTTTCCGCCCTTCAAATACAAGATGCCAGCGGCTATAAATCCACATGAAAGGATGAGTAAGAAAAAGGAAAGAGGTCTGTACCCGGCAGGCCTGAAAAACAGATTATAGATTCCAAAAACGACAAACACGGCTCCTGCCGACATGAGAAAAAAGACCGATATTGTTCGTTGTAAAACGGCGTTGGTTCTGATGAGTTCGAGGCACTCTTCCGCCCTTCTTGTTTTGGCTTCGCAGACTGGAGAACAAACAATGCGATTGCTTGATGTCATTTTGCAGCACGGTGCGCAAAGTGCCTTGCCACAATTTACGCACGAGGCGATTGCTTCATTTTCCTGATGATTGAAACATTTCATTTGTTCTTTCCGTTCCGCGTCATCGGTCGCACTCCCCCATCACGAAATCTATGCTGGCGAGGATCGCGGTCATGTCGGAAATCATGTGGCCGATGGACATCGCGGGAACGGCCTGCAAATTCAAGAAGCTCGGCGAGTGGATTCGCATCCGGTGCGGGGTGCCGCCGCCTTTGCTGACGATGTAAAAGCCGAGTTCACCTTTCGGATTTTCGGCGCTGAAATAAACTTCGCCGGGCGGGGCGTTGACGCCGGTGGTGACGTGGATGAACTGGTTGATCAGTCCTTCCATTTTCGTCATCACGTCGCGTTTCGGCGGCAGAACGATGCGCGGATCGTCAACGTTGATCGGGCCGTCGGGCAGGTTATTGAGTGCCTGCTCAATAATTCGGACGGACTGGCGCATTTCTTCCATGCGCACGGCGTAGCGGTCGAAGCAGTCGCCGACGGAACCGATCGGAATGTCGAACTGGAAATTCTCATAGCCGCCGTACGGATGAACCTTGCGCAAATCCCACTCGATGCCGGAGCCGCGCAGGTTCGGGCCGGTGACGCCGTAGCTGAGCGCGTCTTCCTTCGTGAGCACGCCGATGCCCCTGGTGCGGTTGAGGAAAATTTTGTTTCGCGTGAGCAGCTTTTCGGTTTCGCCAATGCACTGCAAAACTTCGGGGAGGAACTTGCGGCACATCTCGACGAATTTCGGCGTGGCGTCCTGCGCGAGGCCGCCGATGCGCGTGTAGGCGGTGGTGAATCGCGCGCCGCTGATACACTCGGCGAGATCGTGGATTTTTTCGCGCTCGGTGAAGGTGTAGAGGAAAATTGTCAGCGCGCCGACGTCCATGCCGTAGCAGCCGATGCCGAGCAGGTGCGAGCTGATGCGCGCAAGCTCGGCGCAAATCACGCGGATATATTTGCACCGCGGCGTCACATCAATGCCGAGCAGCTTTTCGACGGCGTAGGCGTAGGCCACGTTGTTCGCCAGCGGCGCGAGATAATCGAGGCGGTCGGTGTACGGAATGTACTGCGCGTAGGTCATGTTCTCCGCGATCTTCTCGTCGCCGCGGTGGAGATAGCCGATCTCCGGATAAACATTCGTCATCACCTCGCCGTCGAGTTCGAGCACGAGGCGCAACACGCCGTGCGTCGCCGGATGCGACGGCCCCATGTTGATGACCATCTTCTCGCCGTATTTTTCCATCTCGAGATCCGCTTGCGCGCGGGAGGCCGACTCGATCAATTGCTGTTCGAAATTGTCAGCCATGATCAGACCGGCTCCTGCTTCGTTGGATTCGCCAGTGAGTCCGCGCGCTCGGCAGCGGTATCGAACTGACGCGGCTCGCGATCAATCGTGCGCTGTGTTCCCGGCGGCGTGCCGAACGGACCGCCAAGCATGTTTGCGGTCGCCGTCTGGCCGACATCTTTTCCGTATTCCGGCAAATCGGCGGGCAAGCCTGCGAGCGGGAAATCTTTTCGCTGCGGGTGGTACGGATAACCTTCCCACATCAAAATCCGTTTCAGATTCGGATGACCGCGGAACTTGATGCCGTACATGTCCCACGCCTCGCGCTCCAGCCAGTTCGCGCTCTTCCAAACCGCGCTGATCGTGTCCACGACAAGATCGTCTTCTGGAATGCGGATTTTCAGCCGCAGCCACTGCCTGTCGCGCATCGAATAAAGCAGATAATCCAGCCCGAAGCGCGGCTCCTCGCCGTAATTGTCCAGCCCACAAATATCCGAAAGCACATCGAACGCCTGCTCCGTTTTCAGGAGCTGGCAAACCTCGACGATCTTCTCACGCGCGACGGTCACGCCCGTCTGCCCGCGGAATTCCACGGCAGCTCCGATCGCCCCGCCAAACCGCGCACGCAACGCGTTTATGATTTCAGAAATGGTCACGTTGAAATTTTCGGGTTTCGGTTGTCGTAATTTCCAATCATTGGAAGTTTGCGATTATTGATTTTCCAATGATTGGAAATTGGGTTTCGGTTCTGTTCATTTCACGGCATTCGGATGATTGAACGCGTAATCGCCGCGCACGATGATCGGGCCAGTCATTTTTTTGCGGGTGTCCGGTTTGTTCGATTGGACGCCGAGATCCTTGAACGATTTTTCTTCGTCGATGCGTTTTTGCAGTAAAATCAGCGCCTCGATCAGCGCCTCGGGCCGCGGCGGGCAGCCGGAAATATAAACGTCAACCGGCATGAAACGATCAATGCCCTGGACGACGGAATAGCTGCGGAACATTCCGCCGGTGCTCGCGCACGCGCCCATTGCGATGCACCATTTCGGACTCGGCATCTGGTCCCAAACGCGCTTCACCACACCGGCCATTTTGTAAACGCAGGTTCCGGCAACGATCATCAAGTCGGATTGCCGCGGCGAAAACCGCATCACTTCCATGCCAAAGCGCGCGATGTCGAACCGGGCCGCGCCCACGGCCATCAGCTCGATGGCGCAGCAGGCCAGCCCCATCGGCATCGGCCAAATAGAATTCCGGCGCGACCAGTCAATCGCCGCGTCGAGCCGAGTGACGATCAAATCGCGGCCTTCGACCTTCGAATCGTATCCGACAACCGTGCTCATGTTTCGCCTTTGTTCAGGCTGCGTTTCGGCGTCCAGTTCAGCGCGCCCTGCCGCCAGATGTAGAGGTGGCCGATCTCCAAGATCAGCAGGAACACGAACATGCCCCAGAAAACCGACGGGCCGATTTCCCGCACCATTTGCTTGAAACAGCTCGCCCAGCCGACGACGAAAACTACCTCCAGGTCGAACAAAATGAAAATCATCGCCACGAGGTAGAACTTCACGTTGTAGCGCACGCCCGCCGAGTTGTCCGACGGCATCCCGCACTCGTAGGCCGTGTCCTTGACGCGATGATAGGTGCGCTTCTTCCCGATGATCATCGGCGCGCCAATGGCGAAGGCCGCGAAGCCCGCGGCCAGCACGACCATCATGAACAGCGGTGAAAATTGTTGAAGCTCGCCGGACATTGCCTTGTTTTTTCCAAAACCATCGTCAAAAAATGAGCCGCGAATGTAGAAACGCCGCCATAACGCGACAAGCACAAACACCGGAGATCCGGGCAATGGTCTAAGTTTAATGGAAAACCCGATGGAACCGCATTTGCCATGACTCAAAACCCGTCTGAACTTGTCCGCCTTCTGCGCGACGCCATCCGCGCCCACGGCCCGCTCACCTTCGCAGAATTCATGGACACGGTCCTGTACCATCCGCAACACGGCTACTACCGCCGCGCAAAGATCGGCCGCCAGGGCGACTTCATGACCGCCGTCAGCGCCGGCCCGGTGTTCGGAAAAATATGGGCTCACCAGTTCCGCCGCCGCCTGGCGGATTTGTCGATCGGAAATCCCGGAGTCCCGAGCATGAACCCCGGGGCGGCCGATGGAAATTTCCAATCATTGGAAAATTCCGGCGCGCAAACTTCCAATGATTGGAAACTCCGGTCCGGTGCCCGGCCTCCCGCCTTCGGCAATGTTTATGAATTCGGTGGCAACGCCGGCCAGTTTCGCGACGATGTGCTGGCCGAATGTCCCGGGCTGAACTACCGCGTCATCGAGGCCGGCGATCCGGTGCCGGAGAGGATCGAGGGCATCGTTTTCTCGAACGAACTGATTGATGCCCTGCCTTTCCATCGCCTACGCGCCCGTGACGAAAAACTCCGCGAACTTTTCATCGGCCTCGATAGCCGCGACCACCTTTGCGAAATCGAAAACGAACCGTCTCTGGCTGTCAGCGATTGGGAGTCGGTGATTCCTGACGGCTGGGAATTCGAAATCTGCCCGCGTGCCGAAAACTGGATTCGCGACATCGCGTCGCGGCTGACCCGCGGCTATGTCATCACGATTGATTACGGCATGACGCGCGAAGAATATTTTTCGAAGCCGCGCCCGAAAGGAACGCTGCGCTGCTACCACAAGCACACGCAAACCGACGATCCGCTTGCGGACATCGGCGAACAGGACATCACCGCCGATGTTGATTTCACGCGCTTCATCGCGGCGGGTGAAGCTGCAGGATTGGAAACGATTTTGTTCGCCGATCAAACTCATGCGCTTTTGGAAATCGGCCGCGAAGTCATCGAGGGAATTGTCGCGCGAGATGCCGGAAAATTCAGCAGGGACCGCAACGCGATCCATCAGCTTCTTCATCCGTCAATGATGGGCCGGCGATTCAAAGTGCTGATTCAGCGGCAGCGATAGCGGCGCTCGGTCACTGCTCTGCCGGCAAAACCTGAATCGCGTCGATTGCAACGAGACCAGTCGCTCCATCGTTGGAGACGACGACGGTGCCAGACTTGCCCGCTGTGAATTCGAAAACTCCGAGCGAAACAAAGGTCGGCGAAATCGTCGGCTGCGCGCGCTCGTTCACCGTGACGACTTTTTCGCCGGCCGGGCATTGAACCGCGACGCTCACATTCGTGCTGCGGTTTTCGTGCGGCTGGTACGCGAAGCGAATTTCATAGCGTCCGTTCTTCGGAATGGAAAATTCAAATTTTGCGGAGCCTTTGCTTTTCGGCCCAATGTAGCGGTAGCCGACACCGATGAAATTTTCGAGCCCCGCGCCCGTGTTCCACGCGCCGGTGATCTTCGCCTTTTCATCGTCCACAACAATGCCCTGCATCTTCGCGGGGTCGAAGTATTTGATCTCCTTATTCGTGCGGACCTCCACTTTCGGCGGCGGTGGCGGCGTGACGCCGGGCGGAATGTAGAAGGGTCCGTCAACCGAGTCGCGGCGCATGACGCCGTATTGGTTCATCAGCGTCTTGAGTTCGTCGAGGTGCTTCTCATAAACGTCGCGCGGATCGCATTTGTGCTTGATGCAGATGCCGGCCGCCTTGCCGACAACCTCGCCCATCATGCCACCGGTTTTCTGCACGCGAATGGTTCCGAGCGCCTCGTGCGTGACGCTGATGCAGCGGCCGGCCATGAAAAGATTCGGCAGGCTGCGCGAGTAGAAGCAACGGTACGGGACTGGATAGCCGTCCTTCTTATCAATGTACTTTCCGAATTGCGCGTAGGAGATGAACTGGTTGTTCGTGAATTTCTTGGCAAATTCGGCCTTCGGATAATGCAGGTCAACATCCCACGTGGTCGGCACGCAGGCATCGGGGAACATCTTCTTTTCCTTGAGGTCGTCGAGCGTCAGCACGACATCGCCCATGAGCTGCCGCGACTCACGCGTGCCGCCGATGGCCGCGATCCACAGAAGTTTCGCATTTTGGTGCTGCGCCGCGCCCTCCTTGTTCTTCATCGCATTGAACGCGCCGTACACTGCGCGAAAATTCCAGTCGCGCATCAACTCAAGATCCTTGATTGGATCCTTGTCGAAGCCGGTTTCCCAGAACCACGGCCCGTCGCCTTTCTTTGGATACGGGAAATCGCCCATCTCCAGGTTGAGCGCCCAGCCGACCGGCGGAAAAATCTGCGGCTCATCGGTATTTTCCCACCGCCACATGTTGCTCATGCCCATGTGGCCTTCGGACTGAACCGTCAGCGAGGCGCCCGCCAGCGCGCCGACCGTTCCGTGGCCGGTGGAATCGCAGAAGAATTTTCCGATGAACCGGCGCTCCCGGCTCGTGCGCGAATCCAGCGCGCGTACCGCCGCGAGCCGCCCGTTTTCATTCTCGGCGGCAATCACGTGGTTGTTGAGGAACAGCGTAAGATTGGTTTCGGCCCGCACGATTTTTTCGCGCATCGCGTCATTGTAGTCCGTCGCATTTCCCGGCGAGGTCTTTGGATGGTCCACGAGTTCCTCGACGATTTCGCCGAGATGCGGATACAGACCGAGCCGCGTTTTGCCCTGCGGCCACACGCGGATTTCGGAGCTACCGTTGCCGCCGAGGACGGGCCGGTCCTGGATCAGCGCGACTTTGCAACCGTTGCGCGCGGCGGAGATCGCCGCGGCCATGCCGGCGTAGCCGCCGCCGGTGACGACGAAATCGAAGGTGCCGGCGTCTTCCGGTTTCTCCGGAAGCCCGAGCAATTTCTTCCGCCACCCTGCCAGCGGCGTTGAATCGTTTGGCGGGATATGATTCGTGTCTTTCGAAAACAAAATGGCGTCGCAGCGGCCCTCGAAGCCGGTCAAATCATGCAGCGCGATTTTTGTTTCTTTCGATTTGATTTCGACGTTGCCGCCGTCCTGCCAGAACCACTCCGCGCTTTTCGTTCCGAAAATTTCCTTCAGCGGTTCGCCGTCAACCACGAGCTGGAATTTTCCCGGCGCGCCTTCCGCGTCCCACCGCGCGACCCAGTCCTTTGTGCGGACCCAGACGCGATACGTTCCTGCCTCTGGAAATTTCACCGTCGTGACCGCATCGGTCACCGGCTCGCCGAGGCCGTGCGCGAGCAAATATGGCGAGCCCATGATCTCGATGAATTGTGTGTCGAGCGTCCAGCCGCCAAGGTTGTCGAAACTTTCTGCCTCGACAAAAACTTGCTGGGCCGTCGCGCAAAACGGAGCGGCGGCCAGCAGCGCGGCAAGTCCAAACGCTTTCCCAAATTTCATAAGCTCATTCCCTTCGTTGCGGTCTCAATTCGCCGCGGCGCAAAATTTCTTAGAACCGCGGCCCGGTGGCGGGCGGCGCAAACTTCCAATGGTTGGAAGTCACGGCTGCGCGTTTTGCCAATGATTGGAAGTTTGCGCGGCGCGGCTATTCGCCGGGCTTCCACATGAAATAGAATCCGGGGGTGCGCGCGCCGAGCGGGCCGGGCAGCGAGCCGCTGGTCAGGCGCAGCGGATTGGCGCGGGAGGAGGGCGAGTAGATGTTCTGGTCCCCGCTGGCATAGTAGCTGTAGGTGACGACTTTTGCGTCCTTGAGTTTCGCCGCGTCCAGGGCCTGCGCGATGGAGTCGTCGAGGAAGCAGACGTCGTCCACGAGCTTCTTGTCGAGCGCCTGCCGCGCGGTGTAGATGCGGCCGTCGGCGATTTTCTTGAGTGCGGCCTTGTTGCCGATCTGCGGGCGGTTGGTAGAAACCCATTCGAGGAAGTTCGCGTAGTCGCTGTCAATGGTGTCCTGCATGACCTGGCGCTCCTCGTCGGTCATGTCGCGCATGCCGGAGCCGAGGTCTTTGAGCGCGCCGGATTTGAAGACGACTTCCTCGTAGCCGACCTTGTCGGCCAGCTTGCGGTATTTCGGGAAGACGCCGATGACGCCGATGCTGCCGGTAATGCCCGACGGCTGGATGTTGATCGCGTCGCACGAGGCGGAGAGATAGTACGCGCCGGAGCAGCCCATGCCGGTGATCTGCGCGATGACGGGGATTCCGGTGTCTTCGCGGAACTGCTCGATTTCGCGCGCGATGGTTTCGCTCGCGCTGACCGTTCCGCCGGGCGAATCAACGCGCAGCACGACGGCCTTGACGCGCGAATCACCGGACGCTTTTCGCAGCACGGCGCGCATGTAGGCCGGCGAACAGGTCAGCTCGCCGCCGAAAAGTCCGCCGGCAATTTCTTCCGAAATCACGCCGCCGACATCAACGACCAGAATCTTGTCGTGCGCAAACCAGCCTTCGCTGTCCTCCAGCGTGACTTCCTGCAAATCCGTCGGCCCGCCGAGAGGGATATTCACATTCACGCACCCCGAGAGCGCGGTGGCGGTCGCCAGCAAAACCAATAAATTTCTAAGCTTCATTTTTCTTCTCCACTAGCATTCTTCATGATCTGGAAATTAGGCGGCGAAAGTGGGCCCGTCAATTTGCCGAGGCCGCCGCGGCGAGCTTCTTCTGCCGCTGCCGCCAGGAATAAACGACGATCATCACGACGCAGACGGCCGCCGCGATGTAGCCGGCTCGCTTGCCCCAAAGCATGTACAGCGCGTCGAGTTCCTGCTCCGACTTGCCCGCGCTGGCCTTGCCGATCCACCAGCCGATGACCGCCAGCACCGTGCACCAGAGGCCGGAGCCGACAGCCGTGTAGGCCGCGAACTTCGCGAAATTCATCTTCGCCAGGCCGGCCGGGAACGATATCAGGTGCCGCACGCCGAAGATCAGCCGGCCGGTGAACGTGCCGAAATCGCCGTGGCGGATGAAAAACTTTTCCATCTTCTCGAACTTGTGCGGCGGGCAGAGAAAATATTTGCCGTACTTCATGAAGAACGGCCGCCCGAGAAAATAGGCCACCGCATAATTGATGCTCGCGCCGGCCACGCAGCCCAACGTGCCGACGAGGATCGCAACGACCATGCTCATGTGGCCCAGCGCGCTGTTGTAGCCCGCCGGCGGCATCACCAGCTCGCTCGGCACCGGCACCACCGTGCTCTCCAGCATCATCAAAATGAAGATGCCCGGATAGCCCCACTGGTCAATATGAACCACCAGCCACTGAATCCACACGTGAACAAGATGCATGAGGTCCCTTCGAAAAAGCCGCGCCTTATACTGGTTTCCACCCGCCGCGTCACTCCAAACCGTCCGCCGCCCACCGCGCCACCGCGCCCGCGCGCAATTTCCAATCATTGGAAAAAAGCCGGCCCGGACTTTCCAATCATTGGAAACTCAGGCAAGAATGCGCCCGACCCAAACCGACTCTTTTGAAAAACTGATCATGCCGGCCGCACAACTGCAAACTGTCGCGATTCGCAAGGAATATCCGGGCACCGTCGCGCTCGACGATGTCTCCGTGAAATTCGACGGCGGCAAGGTTCACGCCCTGCTCGGCAAAAACGGCGCGGGCAAAAGCACGCTCGTCAAAATATTCGCCGGCACCGTCCAGCCGACGTCCGGCAAAATCCTCATCAACGGCCGCGAAGTCGCGCTGCGCAGCGCGCAGGACGCGTTCCGCGAAGGCATCGCCACCGTCTATCAGGAACTCAGCCTCATTCCCGAGTTGACCGTCGCGGAAAATATTCTGCTTGGCCGCCTGCCGAAGCGCCGCGGATTCAGCCGCGTGATGATTGACTGGACGCGCACGTTCGCCACCGCGCGCGAAGTCCTCGCCGGGCTCGATCCCGGCATTGACGTACGCCGCAAGGCCGGCGAACTCGGCGTCGCGAAACAGCAGGTCGTCGAAATCGCGAAGGCAATGTCGTTCACCCCCGCCGTGCTGATGCTCGACGAGCCGACCTCCGCGCTCGCGCGGCACGAAACGGAAAATCTTTTCACGCTCGTCCGCCAGCTCGCCGTGCGCGGCGTCGCCGTCATCTACATCACGCACCGCCTGCAGGAGCTGCCGCGCATCGCCGACACGATCACAGTTTTGCGCGACGGAAAACTGGTCGGCATCGCCGACATGAAAGACGCGCCGCCGGAAAAAATCATCGGCATGATGTTCGGTGACGTCGCGCAAAAACAGCGGCCAGCCGATTTGAAAGCCGGGACCGAACCTGTGATGCAGGTCCGAAATCTTGGCCGCGCCGGAAAATTCCACGGCGTAAATTTCACGCTGCACCGCGGCGAAATACTCGGCATCGCCGGGATGCTCGGCGCGGGCCGCACCGAACTTTTGCGCGCCCTCTTCGCCGCCGAGCCGCCGGACGAAGGTGAAATTATTCTGGATGGCCCGGAGCCTGTGCACTGCAAATCGCCCGCGGAGGCGAAACGATTGGGGCTGGCCTACACGCCGGAGGAACGTAAGCAGCAGGCGCTCGTTCAAATCCTCAGCACGCGTGCGAATCTTTGCCTCGCGAGCCTCGACCGGATTTCGCGACACGGTTTCACGACGGCGGCGCGTGAGCGGCCGGTGGCGCAGCGCTACGTCCGCGATCTTTCGATCAAGGTTCCCGACATCGAGCAGCCGGTGGCGTCGCTCAGCGGCGGTAACCAGCAAAAGGTCGTCGTGGGGAAATGGCTGAACACGCAGCCGCGCGTCGTGCTGCTCGACGAGCCGACGCGCGGAATTGACGTGCAGGCCAAGCAGCAGATTTTTCAGATCGTATGGGACCTGAGCCGGCAGGGCATCAGCACGGTTTTCGTTTCCAGCGAACTGGAAGAACTCACCGAGGTCTGCCACCGAATTCTCATCATGAAAAACGGAACGATCACCGGCGAGGTCCGGCCCGAGGAAATTTCCGCCGAGGAACTTTACGTGAGGTGCATGGAGGAATGAGCACCGCCGACATCCGCCGATGGCTCCGCAGCGGGATGCTCGAAATCATCCTGCTCGCGCTTTGCGTTTTTCTGGCGTTCAAGGCCGACGGGTTCCTGACGACGCGAAACCTGCTCGGCATCCTCCGCAACGTCTCGATGCCCGGCGTCATCGCGCTCGGCATGACGATGGTCATCATCGCCGGCGAAATTGATTTGAGCGTCGGTTCCGCCGTCGCGCTCTCCGGCTGCCTCGCCGCGTGGATCATCCAGTTTCTTGCGGTCCGGAACGGCATGGCGATCCCCGTCGCCGTCGCCATCGCGATGATCGCCAGCCTTGCCGTCGGCTTTGGCATCGGTTGCATTTCCGGATTGCTGCGCGTCCGGTTCCGCGTGCCGACATTCATCTCCACGCTCGCCTGGCTGACGGTGCTTCGCGGCGCGGCGGAACTGATCACAAACGGATTTCCAATCACGCCATTTCCGCAGTGGTACAATTTTCTTGGCGGCGGACACGTCGGGATCATTCCGTTTCCCGCGATAATTTTTCTCGCCGTCTTTGCCGTTATCCAGGTGCTGATGAGCTTCACTTCGTTTGGCCGCGCGCTTTATGCGGTCGGCGGAAACGCAGAGGCCGCGCGGCTCAGCGGCATCAGCGTGGGCCGCGTGAAGATTCTCGTGATGGGTATTGTTGCGTTTCTGGCGGCGTTGAGCGGCCTGCTGCAGTCATCGCAGATTATGTCCGGCAGCGCGGGCACGGCGGTCGGCTGGGAACTCGATGTGATCTCCGCGGTCATCATCGGTGGTGCGAGCCTGATGGGCGGCGCGGGCCGCGTGTGGAGCACGCTCGTCGGCGTGATTTTTCTCGGCGTGCTGGTCAACGGCATGACGCTGATGAACGTCTCCGAATACTGGCAGCACGTCGTGCGCGGCGGCCTTATTCTCACGGCCGTTCTGATCAACCTCTCGCCCGCCGCGCGAAAGTAGAAAGTCCGCGCCCGCTCGCGTCAGCTCTATTTTCCGTTTTGGCCGGGCGGCTTTTCACGCGCGCCCTCGGCCTCGACAATCGGCCAACTCGCGCGGAGTTCATCCTTGTATGGCCCGATCTTCTCGACAGGGATTTGCACGAACCCAAGTTTGAACGCGGGCGAGCCGGCTTTCATGCGATAATCATCCTTCGCCGCGTTCTTGAAGAGCGGATCGGCAATGACGGAGTGAACGTCCATGCCGAGCGCCTGCCACGCAGACCACGCATTTGTCACCGAGATGTTCTTGTTGGTGAATTCACCCGGCTTGACCGGAAGGCCGCAATGCCAGACCAGATTCGAATCGCAGAGGTTGTGATCGTACGGGAACGATTTGAAGCTCGTGTACTTTGCATCCGGCGCATGCCACGCGATGATGTTTTGCGAGAACTGGTTTCCCGACATGATTTTTCCGTCCGGCAACACGGCGTTGGTCGGATGCAAATTCATGTTCCGCATTTTTTGCCACGCCGGCTGGCCGGCGACCGATTCATAGCCCTTGATCATCGTCGGCAGATGGTCTTTCCACATGCGGTGCTTGTCCGTCCATCCGCTGCATTCCATCTGCTGCTGGCCGGCGTCCACGAAGATATTATTCACGATCAGATTGTCGCGGCCGTTGTGCAGGTGAATGCTCGCGCGCGGGCACCGCGCGACAATGTTGCCGATCACGTCCACGCCGCCGGTATTGTCATCGAGATAAACGCCCCACGCGAAGCGCGGCGACTGCCAGACGCCTTTTTCATCGTGGCCGAATCCGAACATGTCGTGAAAATAGTTGTAGCGAATGACGGTGCCGCGCGAGCCGAGCCAGTCGCGCCCGCCGGTATAAACCGCGCCGGTATCCTCGGTCTCCAGGTTCATGTGCCGGATTTCGTTGTATTCAAGGACGAGATTGTTGCCGTGAAACATAATTCCCATGCGCGGCCCGTCATGGATCAGATTGTGGCTCGCGCGATTTCCGACGCCGCCCATCGAAACGCCGACGCCCTGCTTGTAGAAAACACCAATGTGATGGATGTAATTGTTGTCCGCGAAATTTTCCGCTGGCGTCAGCGTCTTCACGTCGCCGCCGCTGATGCTGATGCCGTGGCTGCCCGTTTCGAAAATATCGCAGCCCGCGATTCCGTTTCGGAACCCGCCGCTGATGGACGCGCCGCTGCCGTTGAAGTCGCCGACATTCCGGATTGTGCAGCCCGCGATAAGGCAGTTCGTCGTGCCCGTCATCGCGACCGCCGTGCCCGCGGAGCATTCGAATGTCAGCCCGCGAAACGTCAGATTCGCAGTGCCCGGCGCGATCTGGAGAATTTCCCGCGTCGTCGGCGCGACGACCGTTTTCTTGGCGAGTGGCGCGGGCGGCCAGAAATAGAGCGTCCAGGTTTTGTGGTCCAGATACCACTCGCCCGGCGCATCGAGTTCTTCGAGCGCGTTCTGAAAATAATACCGGTCGCCCGGCCGCACCGGATACGAAGCATCGCGCGTGAGCGTCATCTTGCGCGTCGCGGGATCGAACGACTTGATCGCGCGGATGTCGTTCCACCAGTTGTACCGCGCGAAAACGAACACCTCGACCTCGTCGGGCCGTGCCCACGAGCGCACATCGTTCGTCTTCACCGCGAACGTCACGCGATCCTCGCCGGGAACATCCGCGTACATCGGTTTCAGTTTTCCGTCTGCATAGGCCCATCCGCCGCCGTACGGATTTTGCGGATCAAAATTCGGATAGCGCGCCAGGAACTGCCGCTTGCCGTCGAAGATCAGTTGCCGGAAATAGATTCCGGCGAACCCTTGCGCGCCGACATCGGCCTTCAGAATCCCGCCTTTGTACGGCACAAAATTCGCGATCGTTTTTCCGCCGACGAGGATTGGTTTTTCGTCCTTCCACGCGCGCCAGACCACCGGCGCATTGCTCGTGCCGCCGTCCTTCGCCTCGAATCGGATTCCCTTCGGCAGCGAATAAATCCCGCCGCGCAGCCAGACCGTCGCGGCCTCTTTTCCTGCGACCGCCCGCACCGCCTCGCGCGCCTTTTCCAGCGTCGCGAACGGATGACGCTTTGTTCCCTCGTTCGTGTCGGTGCCATCGGGCGCGACAAAAAATTCAGCGGCGTTTGCGGGCGCGGCGAAACGGGCGGCAAACGCGGTCATCAAGAAAATCGTCAGGAGCTTCAGGAATTTTTTCATACCTTAAATTTCCCGCGGGCGTCCGCATCTGCCACTTGCATTGAACGCGTACAATTTGTTTTGCGCGAGGCTTGCCCGCGGGGCGGCATCGCATTAGCGTTCGAAGCGTTACGAATCAACATGAGAGACCTGCGCAAAAGATCGCCCGCCGCACTTTCCAATCATTGGAAATTGCGTTCCCGCATTTCTCCAATCATTGGAATTCTGGCGCCGGCCTTTTTCCAATCATTGGAAGTTTGCTGCGTCACCGGCTGCCAGAAGACGGCGCAGGAACAGGCGGCCGCTGATCCATTCTTTCTCTCGGCGGCGATGCCGGCCGCAGATTTGCTTGCGGACGGTTTTTATCCGCACGGGCGGCGGATGCCGTTCATGGGCTATTCGGGTGTTCCGGCGCGCGATTTGACGAACGGCTTCACCGTCGCGGGACCGTCGTATGGCAACGATGTGCCGTATGTGAGAATGTGCGCGTCGAACGGCTGGCCGGTCGTCGCGCACATTTCGCACGGGCCGCGGTTCACGGACAAGGACCCGGCGAAAAATTACAAACTCGATGAGCCGGCGCTTCGCTCGAACGTCGCCGCGGAAGTTCGCGCGCTCGCGCCGCTGAAGCAGATCGTCTGGTGGGCGGTGCAGCCGGAGGAATTGCGCTGCTGGCGCAAGGCGGAAATGCAGTATCTCGAAATCGTGACGGAGACGATTCGCGCGAATGATCCGCTGCGGCGGCCGATCTACATTTATAATCCGAACAACCGCGACGCCGGTTCGCTCGCGCTGATTGCAAAGTTCGTGGATGTCATCGGCAAGGGCTGCTACGTGAATTCCTGCGGCAAGAAGCGCGATCGCGCGTGGGTTGGCTGGAGCATCGAGCAGGAAATCGCGGCGATCAAAACGAACGACCGGCCCGATGCGATTTCGATTGTGATGCCGGAGCTTTGCAAGGATCCGGAGCCCGGAGAGGAAAAGGAAATCCGCGACTGGGTCCGCCACGATGTTTATCTCGGCCTCGTGAAAGGCGCGAAGGGCATGTGTCTCTGGTCGCTGTTCAAGCGCGGCGAGGTGAAAAAAACGTGGCAGCTCTGGTACGACGCCTACGCCGGATGCGGACGCGAACTCAACGGCGGGCGCGGCCTCGGACAAGTCTTCCTTTTCGGCGGCGAGCCGTCGGCAAAGCTCGATGTGAAGCTGGTGAAAGGCGCCGCGACTGCCGCCGTAAAACTTGGCGGCAACGCGGAGCCGGCAACGACGAGCGAGCAGGAGCGGCGCGAACGCGAACAGAAAATGCCGTCGTGGGCCGCGCGCGAATTCGTGTACGGCGGCGATCACTGGATATTCCTCGTCAACTCGGCGAACGATCGGGCCACGTTCGAAATCGCGGGCTGGCCCGCCGGCGCGAGCGCGGAAAATGCTTTCGATTCGCAGCCTGTCGAGCTTCGCGCGCCGATTCGCCTGGACCTGTCCGCCTACGGCGTCGCCGCGATCCGCTTTTCCCGCGGCAAGAAAGTCGAGCCGAAGTGAAAGTTCCAATCAATGGAAATTTCGCAGCCGTGCTTTTCCAATGATTGGAAGAATGCGCGGCCCAAACGGATTCGGCGCGGAACCGGCATTGCGCGGTGGCCGCGGAGCGAAAGAACCGGCCGGTGCGGCGAATCAGGTGCGGATCGGAGATTCGGATGAGCATAAAAAATGTTTCAGGCCTGGCGCTGGCGTTTGTGGCGGGGCTTTTGTATTCGCGGCCGGCCGCTGCGCAAAACCAGTTGCGCTTCGAGGCGGAGGATGTTTCGGAGCCAGCTTCGGCGTGGCTCACGAACAAATCGTCGCAGACACACTGGAATCTTTGGTCGCAAGACAAGGACGCGAAGGAGAAATGGTCGGGCGGAGTCGTGCTGCACAGTCCGCCGGTGTTGGAAGATCGCAAATCGCCGGAGGACGGCGCGCCGGTGCTGCACACGCGAATCGCCGGCCTGACAAATGGGATCTACGACATCGGAATTCAAGGCGGACGAACGCTCGGCATTTCGATGGACGGCCGCGCGTGGCGGCCTTTCAACGGCGGTTTGATCGCGACGGAATTTGCGGTGACGAATGGCGTCGTCGAATTCTGGGTGGACGACCGCTACGCCTATACGAAAAATCCGGGTTCCGCCTATTACGATTACATCACGCTCACGCCGGTTCCGGTTCCGGTGCAGAAGCCGAAGATCGAAGGCCACGCGACGAAGCGCGTCGAAGAGAAACTGGATCGCGGTCTCGTCGCGATGCCCGTGAAAGGCGGCGTTTATCTCGGCTGGCGGCTGTTGAAATCCGATCCGCCCGATGCGGCGTTTCATGTTTATCGCGGCGCCAACGGCGGCGCGCCGGAGCGAATTTCGAAGAATCCAATTTCGCAGACGACCGATTTTACCGACGCGGCTGCGCCGGCGCGCGCGGATTTGAAATATTCCGTGCGGCTCGTCGCGAACGGCAGCGAAAGCCCGTCAGATAGCGAGGCCGCGATTCGACTGAATCCCGACGCGGAAATGCCGGCGTGCATTTCGCTGAAGCTCGAGGAGGGCGAGACGTTCCAGAAATGCGCGGTGGCCGATCTCGATGGCGACGGAAGATATGATTTCATTTTGAAGACGCCGAACGCCTCGATTGATCCCGCCGGCGTTTATTGGAAGCGATCGCCGGACACGTACAAACTCGACGCGCGGCGCAGCGACGGTACGCGAATGTGGACATATGATCTCGGCTGGTCCATCGAACAGGGCATCTGGTATTCGCCGATGATCGCGTACGATTTCGACGGCGACGGCAAGGCGGAGGTCGCGGTGAAAATCGGCGAGGGCGATCCGCGCGATGCGGACGGCCGCGTGAAGAGCGGGCCGGAGTGGGTCGCGATTCTCGACGGCGCGACCGGCCGCGAACTCGCGCGCGCGCCGTGGCCGGACCGGTCGGGCTTTGGCGACGGCGAACGAAGCTACAACCTCGCGAGCCGGAACCAGCTCGCGGTTGCCTATCTCGACGGGCGCACGCCGTGCCTGATCGTCCTGCGCGGCACGTACAATTTGATGAAGGCCGACGCCTACGATTTCGACGGAAAGAATCTTCGCCAGCTCTGGACCTATCGCAGCACCGAGGCGGGCCGCCGGTTCAGCGGCCAGGGCGGACACTTCACGCACTGTGCCGACATTGACGGCGACGGCCGCGACGAATTGCTGCTCGGCAGCGCGGTGATTGATGACAACGGCTCGCCGCTGTGGTCCACCGGCCTCGGCCACCCGGATAATTTCTTCGTCGGGGATCTGATGCCGCAGCGGCCGGGCATGGAAATATTTTACGGCATCGAACCGGCGCTCCGCAGCAACGGCATGTGCATGGCCGACGCCGCGACCGGAAAAATTCTCTGGGGCTGGAACGGCCCGACAAAACACATCCACTCCATCGGCCTGTGCTCCGACATTGATCCGTGCCATCCCGGCGTCGAGTGTTACGGCGCGGACTGCATCAACCACATCCCGACGGGCGACCGCTGGCTGTTCAGTTCGTCAGGCGAAGTCTTGAGCCGGACTTTCGACCTCAAGTTTGGCCGGCCCTGCGTTTATTGGGACGCCGATCTCCAGCGCGAAATTGTCGCGGGCGATCGCGTCCGCAAATATGAAGGCGGTGCATTCGATCCCCGCATCGAAGGCAAGGGAACGATCCTCACCGCCGATATTCTCGGCGACTGGCGCGAAGAAATCCTCGTCACGCAGCCAGGCGAACTTCGCATCTACACGACCACCATTCCCGCGATGGACCGCCGCGTCACGTTCATGCAGGACCCGATCTACCGCCTCGACGTCGCGATGGGCGCGATGGGCTACACGCTCAACCCGACCGTCTCCTACGACCTCGAATCGCGCGCGCCGAACCTGAACCTCACCGCGCTGGAAAAATCGCCCGGCAATTTTCGCGTCGTCGTTTCCGCCCCGCGCGACGCCGCGCTCGAAGGCAAACTTTCCCTCGCCTGCGAAACCGCGACGCTCTCGCCCGATTCGCTCGACATCAAATTGAAACCCGGCGAACGCCGCATCGAAGAAATCGCGCTCAAGCGCACCGACCCAAAGAAACCCGCCACCGTTCGCGCCGAACTGAAACACGCCGGCGGAATTTTACGAGGGATGGTGATTGCGCCATGAAAACAAATTTCTTCTCCACGACGCGCCGCAAACTTTTTCCAATCATTGGAACTTTGGGCCTCGCAATTTTCCAATCATTGGAAGCCACCGCAAGCGATCGCGTCCTCGTTGATGTCGCGACGAACCGGTGGACGGCGATGGAGGGATCGCTGCCGGCGCGGACCGCCGCGATGGACGGGCGGAACGTTGTCTTGATGCCGTGCGCGTTCGCCACGAATGCCGGCGAGCGCGCGTCGTGGGATTTGCGAACCACGCTGGATTTGTCCGCGGCGCGATGTTTCCAGTTCGACATTTTCTGCACGAACACCGCGCCGGTTTCGGAGTTCGTCGTCTATTTCGAAAGCGGGCGCGGCTGGTATCGCTCGGAATTCTTTCCCGATTCCCTCGATGGCTGGAGCACGATCACCGTCGAGAAGAATCGCGCCAGCATCGAGGGCACGCCGGGCGGCTGGGATAAAATCCGCACGATCCGCGTGTCGGCGTGGCGCGGGCAAAATCGCGACACGGAATTTTATCTCGGCAACTTCGTCGCGGCGGACGCACCGGAAAAGCCGGCGATGATCGCGATCATCCGCGGCGATTCGGTGGCGAAGCGATCTCCGGACGAGGCGAGATCCGTGGCGCAATTCTCCGCCGGCATCGCTGAGCAGTTTCGCGCGCTCGGCATGGATTGCCAGATCATCAGCGACAACGATGTCAGCGCGGAGAAGCTCAGGCCGTTCAAGCTTGCGGTGCTGCCGCATAATCCGAACATCCCGGACGCCGTCGCCGACGAGCTGTTTCGTTTCGCGCAGCAGGGCGGCAGGCTGATGACGTTCTACAACATCTCCGGGAAACTGTGCGACGCGCTCGGGTTCGAAGACGGCGGCTATGTGAAGGAGAAATATTCCGGATATTTTTCCTCGATTCATTTTGCCGGCAACTCGCTCGACGGCGCGCCGTCGCTGGTCGGCCAGCAGTCGTGGAATATCCGCGATCTGAAAGCCGTTCCGGGAAAATCGCGCGTTCTGGCGGACTGGCTCGACGACAAGGGAAAGCCGACCGGTCACACCGCGGTCATCGCGTCCAGCAACGGCATCGCGATGACGCACGTCCTGCTCGACGACGACATCGCGAACAAGCGGCTGATGTTGCTGGCGATGGCGGAAAGCCTCGTGCCGGAGATAGGAAAATCCGCCGCCGATGCCGCGCTGGCGCGGATCGCGACAGAAAATGGTTTCAAGAATTTCGATGACGCTGCGGCGAAGATTGCGGCGGTCGGCGGCGATGCGAGTCGCGCGAAAGCGGCGCGCGACGAAGCCATCGCAGCGGCGAAGGAAAAACATTTTTCGGTGGCGATCGCGAAGGCCGCCGCGACATCGCGCGCGCTGCTCGCGGCGTGGTGCGCGGCGCAGAAACCAGAAGCCGGCGAATTTCGCGCGTTCTGGTGTCACGATGCGTTTGGCGTTTCAGGAATCAGCTGGGATGAAGCCATCGCGCGGCTGGCGACGAACGGCTTCACGGCGATTTTTCCGAACATGCTCTGGGGTGGCGCGGCGTTTTACAACAGCGACGTTCTGCCCGTCGCGGATCGCGCCAAAGAACACGGCGACCAGATTGCCGCATGCGTCGCGGCGTGCAAGAAATACGGCGTGCAGATTCACGTCTGGAAGGTGAACTGGAACCTCGGCAACGCCGTGCCGAAAGATTTCGTCGAGCGGATGCGGAAGGAAAACCGTCTCCAGAAAAACGCGCGCGGCGAGGAACTCGAATGGCTTTGTCCGTCGCATCCGGAAAATCAAAAGCTCGAAACCGCCGCGATGGTCGAGGTGGCGAAAAAATACGATGTGGACGGAATTCATTTCGATTACATCCGCTATCCCGACGGCGATCACTGTTTTTGCGACGGCTGCCGTGAGCGGTTCGAAGCCGCCATCGGCTCGAAAATCGCGAACTGGCCGAGAGACGTTTTGCGTGATGGCGATCTCCGCAACCGCTGGCTCGACTGGCGGCGCGGCAACATCACCGCCGTCGTGAAGGCGACCAGCGAACAGGCGCGGGCGATCAAACCGAAGATCAAAATCTCCGCGGCGGTATTTCGCAACTGGAGCACCGACCGCGATGCCGTCGGGCAGGATTGGAAGCTCTGGTGCGACAAGGGCTGGATGGATTTCGTCTGCCCGATGGATTACACGGCGAGCAACCACAAATTCGAAAACGAGGTTGTCTCGCAAATCGAATGGGCCGGCACGAAGCCGTGCTATCCGGGCATCGGCGTGAGCGCGTCGTCATCGCACTTCGGCCCAGAGCGCGTGATCGAGCAGATCGAGATTGCGCGCAAACATCACACCGGCGGCTTCATCATCTTTAATTATGGCGTTGCCGAAAGCCGCGACTTGATTCCACTGCTCGGTTTGGGAATCACATGGAAACGATGAAATGAATATAACGATAATTGTGAAGATGAAGTTCGTACGCCTGTTTCCAATCATTGGAATTTGCGCCGCCGCTGTTTTCCAATCATTGGAAGTTTGCGCGGCCGACTGGCTGGTTGATCCGTCGCCGTTTCGCGCGGCGATCACGAAGAACGAGGCGGCGAATGAAATCGCGATGGAAAATGGACTCGTGCGGCGCGTCGTCAAACTCGCGCCGAATGCGGCGACGGTGTCGTTCGAAAACTTGATGACTGGCGCGCAGATTTTGCGCGCCGTGCGGCCGGAGGCGGAGCTGGAAGTGGACGGCGCGAAGATTTCGGTTGGCGGTTTGACGGGCCAGCCGGTCCATAATTATCTCGATCCGCGATGGCTCAAAACGATGACGGCGATTTCGGGTTCGTACGAATTCGATCGCGCGGAGACGGGCGAAACGAAGGCGCGATTTCCGTGGAAGAAGCGCCTCGAATGGATGCCGCAGGATGTGCCGTGGCCGCCGCCGGGAAAATCGCTGACGCTCTTTTTCCGCCCGCCCGCCGCGCGCAGCAATCTGCCGCCGGTGCAAGTCCACTACGAGATTTACGACGGGATTCCGCTGATGAGCAAATGGATCACCGTCAGCAACGCAACCGCGCAGCCGGTTCGCCTGAATAAATTCGTCAGCGAAATTCTCGCGGTAGTCGAACAGGAATCCGTCGTGGACGACACGCCGGCGTGGCTCCTGCCGCAGAATTTGATCGTCGAAACCGATTACACCTTCGGCGGAATGTCCGGCCCGAATCACAGCGCCGGCGTTCATTGGGGCGCCGATCCGCTCTATCCGACGCAGGTGAATTACAACCGGCGCACGCCGTGCCTGCTCGAATGCAAACCGCCCATCGGCCCTGACCAGATCATCGCGCCGGGCGAAACATTCGAGTCGCTGCGCGCTTTCGAACTCGCGCCCGATTCCGACGACCGCGAGCGGCGGACGATGGCGATGCGGCGGATGTACCGCACCGTCGCGCCGTGGATCACGGAGAATCCGATCCTCATGCACATCGTCGCGTCGGATGACAAACGCGTTCGCGCCGCGATTGATCAGGCGGCGGATGTCGGATTCGAAATGGTCATCATGAGTTTCGGCAGCGGCTTCAATTTCGAAAGCCGCGACGCGAATTATCAGCAGCGTTACAAAGCTCTCGCCGATTATGCGCACACGAAAGGCGTCGCGCTCGGCGGCTATTCGCTGCTGGCATCGCGCGGCGCGGGGACCAAGGCGGACAACACGCAAGGTTCGCCGCCGCGCTTCGGCGTGATGCCGTGTCTCGGCGCAAAATGGGGAGAGGAATATCTCGCGCAACTCAAGAGTTTCATGGGAACCGCCGGCCTCAGCGTGCTCGAACACGACGGCTCGTATCCGGGCGACATGTGCGCGGCGACGAATCATCCCGGCCATCGCGGGCTGGACGATTCGCAGTGGGTGATGTGGAAGGCGATCACCGATCTTTACAAATGGTGCTGCGGCCACGGCGTCTATCTGAACATTCCCGACTGGTATTTTCTGAACGGCGGCACGAAGACCGCCATGGGTTATCGCGAAACGAACTGGTCGCTGCCGCGCGAATATCAGGAAATCATCGAGCGGCAAAATGTCTTTGACGGCACGTGGGACAAAACCCCGAGCATGGGTTGGATGTTCGTCCCGCTGACGCAATATCACGGCGGCGGCGCGGCCGCGACGATCGAACCGCTGAGCGAACATCTCGACCACTACGAGCACCGCCTCGCCGACCTTTTCGGCGCGGGCGTGCAGGCCTGTTATCGCGGCCACCAGATTTACGACACCGACGCGACGAAGGCCGTCGTGAAAAAGTGGGTGGATTTCTACAAGGCCCACCGCGCGATTCTCGACAGCGACATCATCCATCTCCGCCGCGCCGACGGCCGCGATCTTGATTATATTTTACACGTCAACCCGCAGCTCAAGGAATGCGGACTGTTGATGATTTACAATCCGCGCGACGAAGCCGTGACGCGCAAGCTCACGGTCCCGCTTTATTACACGGGGCTGACCAGCGCTGCAAAAGTGCGGATCGGCGACGCGGTCACGACCATAAAACTCGACGCGCGACAGAATGCGGAAATTGAAATCACCCTGCCGGCCAGAGGAAATCTGCCGGTCATCATCGAAAGGCCCTGACATGAAAACACGAATCGGAAATCTAAAACTTCCAATCATTGGAATTCTCGCAACCGCACTCTTCCAATCATTGGAAGTTTGCGGCGCGGCGGAGACGAACGCGCCGGCGAAAACACTTCCGAAACAGCCGTGGCACGTCGCGGACGTCTGGTGGCAGTTCGCGGAAAAGACGCCGCACTTCGAATCGCTCGACATGGATGTGACGATTGACCGCGATGTTTCGACGAATGTGAACCTGTACATCTCGCCGTGCGGCATCGCGAAGATGAACGGGATGGATTTTTATGGCGGCCTCCAGTCGTCGGTGAACGGCTGGGCCTCGAAGGAAGATCACACGCACGTTTTCCCCGGCCACGGCGCGATCTTTTCGCGGTGGTCCAACGACAAGAAGACGAAGATCGGGCTGGAGCACGTCCGCATGGTCTCCGACGGCCTGTGCGAAAGCGCCGGCTACGAGGGCGAGTTTTGCAGCGTGCGCCGGCCCTACGCATGGAACAAGGGCACCTACACCTGGAGCATCGTCCGCGGCGACACCGAGGCCGGGCCCGACGGAACGAACACATGGTTCGTTTGCATCGTGCGCGACCACGCGACCGACACGCCGACGTATATCGGCAGCCTCCGCTTCGAGGGCACCGACTTCACCTTCTGGTCGCAGCACGCCGCCTTCGTCGAGGTCTATTCCTCCGGCAGAATCCCGAAGAGCGAAATCCCCGAAGTCAAAATCACCTTCGGCTATCCGCGCCTCAACGGCTCCGCCCCCAAATTCAAATCCGCCAGCGTGAATCATCCGTCGGGCAAGGAACAATCCGCCGCGCCCGACTGCGCGACCGCCGTCGCCGACGGCCCGAATGTGGTCGTGACCCTCGGTCCCATTTTCGAACGCGAGGCGAAGGACCGCCGCCACGCGCTGAACGTGGTGCCCGAAGGCGGAACTTCGAAGTGATGTCTTCCGCTATGCTCCAATCATTGGAACTGGAGTCCGCTTTCCGATGAACTGGAGACGGCGTGACCTCACGCCGTCATTTGCGGACGCGATGCGCTCAAAAAGAAAATCCCCGGCCCGCGCTCGCGGGCCGGGGTTTCGTTCCAGCTTTTCTTGATGCCCGCCTAGGGCGTCGGCGGAGTCGGCGGCGTGTCTTTCTTCTTCGCCGGGTTCCCGCGATCCACGATCACCCGCGCGGCCAGATAGCCGGCATAAAACTCCGGCTGCGTCTGTTTGAACGCAGTCGTCTGCCGGTCCAAGCGGCGGCGCAAGGTGGTCAACAGATGACTCGCCACCGCCGGCAGCTGGCCGATTTCCTTCTTGCGATCCACCACCGCTTGACGCGGCGCGGTCTGCAGGCCTTGGAATCTCGATGCCAGAGTATTCAACGCCGTCACGTCGGCCGCCGTGATGCCGTAGTCGGCCAGCGCGGCCAGGTTGGCCGTGACCAGATTCCCGATGCGCGTCGCCGTCGCGATCAGATCCGATTCCTTCATCCGGTCCAGGT
>CAIVKH010000369.1 GCA_903906425.1 uncultured bacterium | reverse complement strand
TCGAAGATCAGGCCGCCACCCATGCCCTGCGCCTTCATCGCCTCCAGGTCCTTCGTGATCGCGTTCGTCGTCACGTTGCCGTTCAGCCACCACCAGTAGGCCCGCAGCCGCGCCTCCACGGGCGGATCTTTCCAGCCATCATCCAGCGACACATCGGCGGCCCGCGCCGCCAGCGTCAACATCAGCGCAGCGAGGAAAAACAAGGCACTACGACATTTCATGATTGGCCCTCGAAAAGAAGAGAGGAAATACGAACGCCTCACCGCATTCAACACCCATCTTCGCGCCGCCGATCTTTTCCAATCATTGGAAGTTGGCGCAGCGGTCATTTCCAATGATTGGAAACTCCGATCCCATCTTCTGGAACGGCACCCGGGCCCGCGGTGCCGCGCGGCGAAGTCCAATCTTGCCGGCGACGGAAACATCGGCGAACCTGCGAGTCAGTGTCCCGATTTGTTTTCTGTAATTCCCGGCAAGCCGGCGAACTTTGTTGGCAGCGATTGCAGGCGAAGGAAATCATGATGAAACGATTGATGTTGGTGGCAGCGGCGGGCGTGATGTGCGGCGCGATGGCGGCGCGCGCAGACTGGCCGGAGTTCCGCGGGCCGTACGGCGACGGGCACGTCTCCGCGCCCGGCGACACGAAGCTGATCGGGCTCCCGCTCACGTGGAGCGAGTCGAACAACGTCGCGTGGAAGACGGAGATTCACGACAAGGGCTGGTCAACTCCTGTGGTCATGGGCGGCCAGGTCTGGATGACAACCGCGACGATTGACGGCCATGATTTCTTCGTGGTCTGCGTGGACGCCGCGACCGGGAAAATTCTGCATGACGATAAATTGTTTCACAGCGACAACCCGGAGCCGCTCGGCAACAACGTCAATTGCTACGGCTCACCGTCGCCGGCCATCGAACCGGGCCGCGTCTATGTCCACTTCGGCAGCTACGGCACCGCCTGCCTCGACACTTCTAATAGCAAAGTTCTCTGGAAGCGCGAGGACCTCAAATGCCGCCACTACCGCGGGCCGGCGTCGTCCGTGATCCTGTTCGAGAACACGGTGATCCTCACGATGGACGGTGTGGACCTGCAATACCTCATCGCGCTGGACAAGCAGACCGGCAAGACGATCTGGAAGACCGATCGCACGACGAAATGGAATGACGAGAACTCCACCTCGAAATTCGCCAAGGACGGCGACCTTCGCAAAGGCCACAGCACGCCTCTCATCGTGGACGTCGGCGGCTCGCTGCAGATGATCAGCACCGGCGCGAAAGCGTCGTACGCGTATGAGCCGCGCACCGGAAAGGAACTCTGGCACATCTGCTTCGACGGGTCATGGTCCTCCGCCCCAATGCCGGTCTTCGCCAAGGGCCTCGCGCTCATCACTACCGGCCTCGGCAAAACCGAATTTTACGCGGTCAAACCAGACGGCCACGGCGACGTCACCGACACGCACGTCGCATGGAAACTCGACAAGGATGTCTGCAAGACCTCATCCCCGATCGTCGTGGACGACCTCCTCTACATGATCAACAACGATGGCACCGCCCTCTGCATCGAAGTCGCCACCGGAAAAATCGTGTGGCGCGAACACCTCCCCGGCAACTACGCCGCGTCGCCGATCTACGGCGACGGCCGCCTCTATTTCTGCAACCAGCAAGGCAAGACCACCGTGCTCAAACCCGGCCGCACGTTCGAAGTCCTCGCGACGAATTCACTCGATGGCAGTTTCATGTCCTCGCCCGCAGTCGCCGGCAAGAGCCTCTTCCTGCGAACCAAGACGCATCTTTACCGGATTGATCCATAGGCCCCCCCCACCCCACGCCCATCGAACCCTTTCTTTCCTTCGGGAAAGATGACACAACCTTTCCCCGATGAAATCCGACAAGGACCTCTATCGTCAGTTGCGCACGCTTTCCGCCGACCAGTTGTGGAACGATGAAGTGCCGCGGTTTGATCGCGCGTCGCCCAAAGAGCGGATGGAACGCGTGGCGGTGATTCGCGCAGTGGGCGTGGTCTTTTCCGCATCCGGCACGACGGAACAGCGCGACGCGGCGCGCGCGTGGCTTCGCCATCTGCTTCAAGATCCTTCCGAAAAAATTCGCCGCTACGCAATGGCCGCGATGCCGAAGATCGGCGCGGGCAAGAATGAGGAAGGCGCTTTGCTTTCGCTGCTGAAAACGCCCGTGGGCGAGCGCGAGAAGAAATCCCTTGGACTGGCGCTCGACAAGATCGGCGGCGAGGCCACGCTCGAAGCCGTCACGAAAACACCCGGCCTGCTTCCGCAGACCGAGCAGAAAGTCAGGGCCAGCATTGAGCGCCGCGAAAGCCCGGGTTCCATTCGCATGGATGCCGCTCTTTCCAATTTCGACGGCCTGCGGATTCATCTGCGCTGCCGTAATGGACTGGAGACGATTGTCCGCGATGAGGTGCAGGAATACATCGAACAGAACGGAAAATTCCGCGTCCTCAATGTCCATAGCCGCTGCGTCGCCATCGAACCGGCCGCGCCTTTTTCGCTCGCCGACATTTACCAGCTCCGCTGTTTCGCGACCGTCGGCTTCGTTCTCGGCACGGCTCGGATTGCCAGCCCGACGGAATCCATTGACGCGCTCGCCGCGTTGATCACCTCGCCGATGTCGCAGAGCCTTCTGCGCACATTCACCGAAGGCTCGATCCGCTACCGGCTCGATTTTATCGGCAAGGGCCACCAGCGCGCCGCCGTGCGCGACGTGGTGAACCGCGCCTACGCGATGTGCCCGGAGATTCTCAACGATCCCCGCCTCGCACCATGGGCGATGGACATTCATCCGGCGACGCACGGCAGCTCGGTCGAACTGCGCCCAAAGTTCGCGCCCGACCCGCGCCTCGCCTATCGCACCGACGACGTCGCCGCCGCATCGCATCCGCCGCTGGCCGCCTGCATGGCCCGCCTCGCCGGACGCGTTGACGGCGAAACCATCTGGGACCCGTTTTGCGGATCGGGCCTCGAGCTCATCGAAAGCGCGCTGCTTGGCGGCGTGGAAAAAATCATCGGAACGGACACCAGCCCCGAAGCCATCGTCATCGCGAAGGCGAATGTTGCCGCGGCGAAATTGGGAACGGTTCAATCGCATTTCGCCTGCTGCGACTTTCACGACTACGCCAAGGTCGAGGGGCTGGGCCGCGAAAGCGTAACGCTCGTCATCACGAATCCGCCGATGGGACGGCGCATCCGCGTTCCAAACCTTCGCGGAATGTTTGCCGATCTTTTTTCCGTCGCCACCGCCGCTCTCAAGCCGGGCGGCCGCCTCGTCTTCCCGAACCCCATGCGCATCGAACCGCGCGACGCCTCGCTCAAGCTGGAATTCCAGCAGATCGTTGATCTCGGCGGCTTCGACTGTCGTCTGGAAATGTATCGCAAGCCGGCCCGGTGATCGCCACGGCCCGGATTTTCCAATGATTGGAAGTTGCGATTCGATCACGCGCACCGGTCACAAATTTCGTGACCGCACGGCGGCGAAGCTCCAGTGTCTCGCTCGATGAAAAAATCTGTTTTCGTTCTGTGCGGCATGCTCTCCACGCTTGCCGCGTCCGCGGTGGACGGCGGCTCTGCGCGCGTTCCGGCGGAGGCCGCGATGATCGGCGTGAATCTGTCGGGCGCGGAGTTCGGCACCGTTCCGGGCGTTTACGGCACGCACTACGCGTATCCCGGCGCGGCGTCGTTCGATTATTTCAAGGCTCATGGAATCACGGTGGTCCGCCTGCCTTTCAAGTGGGAGAGAATGCAGCCAAAGCTGATGGGGCCGCTCGATGGGGCGGAGTTGAAGCGTCTCGATGAAACCGTCGCGATTGCCCGCGAGCGCGGGATGAAGCTGATGCTCGATCTACATAACTTCGGCGACTACGAAAAGAAATCGCTCGGCACGCCGGATCTTCCCAACGAGGCGTTCGCGGATGTCTGGAAGAAGCTGGCGGAACATTTCGCGAACGAAGGCGCGGTCTTCGCCTATTGCATCATGAACGAGCCCGTCGGCGCGAAGGAGCGATGGCCCGCCGCCGCGCAGGCTGCGATTGACGCGATCCGCTCCGTGGACACGAACCACACCATCAGCGTCTGCGGCGGCGGCTTCAGCGGCGCGCATTCGTGGAAGAAGGCGGCGAACGGCTTCCCGCTGCGCGATCCGGCCGGCAACATCATCTACGAGGCGCACCAGTATTTCGACCGCGACAATTCGGGAACCTACAAGCAGGGCTACGACGACAGCGGCGCGAACCCCACCACCGGCGTGCAGCGCCTGCAGCCCTTCATCGCCTGGCTCAAGGAAAACAATGCCCGCGGCTTCCTCGGCGAATTCGGCATCCCTTGCGACGATCCCCGCTGGCTCGAAGTGCTCGATAATTTCATCAGCGCGCTCAAGGAAAACAATATCGGCGGCACGTACTGGTCCGCCGGGCCGCGCTGGGGAAAATATCCGATGTCCGTCGAGCCGCGAAACGGCCGCGACCGCCCGCAGATGGAAGCGCTCGCGCTCTACGCCGGCGACCGCACGAGACCCGCCGATGCGAAGGCCAGTTACGAAGGCGCCGACGCGAAGATGAAAGCCGCCGGCCAGCGGATGGTCATCAACCTGCGCTCCCGCGAGGAGGCCTATCACTACGCCAACAAGGAAACAGCATACGCCAGCGAGATCGTCACCGATGCCGGACGCGACGCGCGGAAGATCACGTACAAACACGCAGGCAATCCCGCCTATGTCGGCCTCGGTCTCTTCTTCGGCGGGCTGAAGTGCAGGGACCATTCCTCCTTCGTCCTCGCCATCCGCGCCGAAAAGCCGACCAGCCTCGACGTCAAAGCCTACGCCCCCGACAAGACCGTCTTCACCGCGCGCTTTCCGATCGGCATCGACTGGCAGGAACTCGCGATTCCCTTCGACCAGCTCAAAGGCAACAACGGCACCTTCGACACCCTCCGCACCCTCGAAAAGATCGAATTCCAGCCCGCCCCCGACACCACCGGCAACGCCCTCTACCTCGGCGAATTCAAACTCGCCAAGTGACCGCGGACAGTGCCAGTCATTGGAACTCTGCGCCGCGAAGTTCTCCAATGATTGGAATTTGTGGAGCGGCGCCGCACTGCACCAAAAAAAATCCCCGGCCCTTTCTCACGGGGCCGGGGTCTTGGTCCGGTTTGTTTCCGATGCCCGTCTATGGCGCCGGCGCGGGCGGCGTGTCTTTCTTCTTCGCCGGGTTCCCGCGGTCCACGATCACCCGCGCGGCCAGATAGCCGGCATAAAACTCCGGCTGCGTCTGTTTGAAGACGAGCATCTGCCGGTCGAGCTGCCTTCGCAGGACGGTCAGCAGATGGCTGCCCACCGGCGGCAGCTGCGCGTTTTCTTTCTTTCGATCAACGACCGCCTGGCGCGGTGCGGCTTGCAAGCCTCGAAACTTCGTCGCCAATCCGTCCAGCTCCGTCACGTCCGCCGCCGTGATGCCGTAATCGGCCAGCGCGGTTATGTTGGTTGTGGCCAGCGCGCCGATGCGCGTGGCCGTCGCGAGCAAGTCGGACTCTTTCATCTTGTCGAGGCCGGCCAGCGACACGTCGCCCTGCTGCTCCAGGGTATGGTCGTCGTTCGTCGCGCCGAGGGCCGCGATCTGGGCGCCGATGAGCACGAGCTTGTTTTCCAGGTTGAACTTCGCCACCGCCTTGTCCGCCGCCGGGCCGACAATGGGTGTCACGGCCTTCGTGTCCGTACCGGCCAGCGCGGCGAGGTCGCCGTCCACCAGGGCCGTGCTCGCGGTGATGGCGGCTTTGCCCTGCCAGATGGTTTTGTTTTTCTTCATGAACACGGAAACGTTCGTTCCCATGTTCGTCACATTTTCCAAATATCTTCGCATACAGACCCGTCCTTTCTTGGTTGCCCGTAGTTTTGCGATGGACCCGCGCCGCGTCAAGCCCGTTCCCCGGGCCGCACCGGCAACCCCGCGCCGCGCTCCGACACCGATGACCCGCCCGCCGCGCGTTCCGCGACTTGTCTCGTGACATCCGCGACCGGCTTTGCAGACTTCGCGACCGGCTTTGCGCTCTCCGCGCCATCTCCGGAGCCGGCGCGGAGCCTTCCCGCCATCCCGCGAGCCGTGCCGGCCATGTCGACGAATCCGCCGAATGTCCCGATGAACGTTCCGAGCCTGTCGGGCAACATTTCGGGTGAGACGATCACCCTGCCGCGCGACCCGATTTCCATAACGTGCCTCCCGATCCGCCTTCCGCGCGACTTGATCATCATTCCGCCCGACCCGATAGCCGTACCGCGCGAGTCGCGACCAGTTCCCCGCGACCCGCGACCCGTTCCGCACACGCCGCGACCCGTTCCGCG
>CAIVKH010000368.1 GCA_903906425.1 uncultured bacterium | reverse complement strand
GCGGCGGCGGCTTCGGCGGGGGCGGGCGGGAGGAAAATGGTGAAGACCGATCCGTGGCCCGGCGAGCTGCGGACGCGTATGCCGCCTTGGTGGCTGCGCAGGATTCCAATCGTCGCGGCGAGGCCGAGACCGCGGCCGGTGAATTTTGTGGAGAAGAACGGCTCGAAGATCCGGCGGAGCGTGGCTTCGTCCATGCCGCATCCGGTGTCAGCGGCCTCGAAGAAAATATATGTGCCGGCCGTGAATTCACTGGCGGGAAGTACTTCCGCGGAGGCGGCGACATCAATTTCGACGATTCCGCTACGCAGGTGGATTTCGCCCTCCGCGTCGCCAACGGCCTCGGCGCCGTTGACGATGAGGTTCATCAGCACCTGGCGGAGCTGGGCGGCGTCGCCGACGATGGCGGGCAAGTCCGCGGCCAGATCGAAATGAAATCTGATTTTTTTCGAGATGGCGGCGTGGGCCAGTTGGGCGACGTCCTGGGCCAGCGCGTTGAGATCAATGGCGGCGGTTTGAAAGCGGCCGCGTCCGGCGTAGGCGAGCATGAGGTTCGTCAGCTCGGCGGCGCGCGCGGCGGCGCGGCGGAGTTCGGAGATGTGCTCGTGGGCCGGGTGCGAGACCGGGAGTTCCTGCTGCGCCAGCTCCGCATTGCCGGTGATGCCGACGAGAAGGTTGTTGAAGTCGTGGGCGATTCCGCCGGCGAGGACGCCGAGGCTTTCGAGCTGCTGCGTGCCGCGCAACTGTTCCTCGCTGCGCTTGCGTTCGGTGATGTTGCGCGCGGCGACGATGGCATGGCGTGCGTCGAGCCGGGAGATACGGGCGTCCCACCAGGTTTGCCCGGAGTCATCTTGAAACGGATACTCAATGTGAACGACAACGCCCGTTTCGACCGCCCGCCGGACGCCGGAGAGAATTTTTTCGCGCGTGGTTTCGTCGTAGCCCATATCGTGCAGATTGCGACCGATGACGGCATCCGGTGACGGTCGCGGCTGCGGGCTGATGTCGGCCTTGAAATCAACATAATTGCCGTCGGTGTCAATGACGGCGATGAGGTCGGGGATGGCCTGCAAAAGCGCGCGGACATAGGCTTCGCGGGCCATCAATTTGGCTTCGGCGTCGCGCCTCAAGGTCACGTCGGTGGCAAGACCGAGCACGCCGGTGACCGCGCCAGCGGCATCGCGTACCGGTTCGAGATGCACGATGTAGTTTCGGCCGCTCCATGTCTGCTCATAATCCTGACTGATGCCCTGCAGTGCGCGGCGGTGGGCGACGATCGAGGGAAATTCCGGATCGTTTGTCTTGAAAAAGTCGCCGAGGGTTTTGCCGACCATCTGACCGGGTCGAAGGCCGAGCGCAACGAGACCCGCGCCTTCGGACGATGTGAAACAAAGATTCGTATCCACCGTCCAGATGATGGCCGGCAGATGGCGGGCCAGCAGCTTGAGGCGCGCGCCGGGATCGGCATCGCGGATCAATCCTTCGCGCAGCGGCGTGATGTCGTGCAGGAAGCCAAACGAACTGATGACGCGGCCGGTGTGGTCGCGCAGGGGTACGGAAAGATCGAGAACCCAGCGCCGCGTTCCGTCGCGGTGGCGGACGAGGCATTCGGCATGCCAGTCGTGGACCTCGCCGGCGAGATAGCGGCCACGGCCTTCCCGGAACGTGTGGCCGGCCAGCGCCGCCGGAAAAATCGTCTGCTCGACGAGGCTGTCCCACAATGCAGGAGTCATGACGGACGGCGGATAGCCGGTCAGCTCTTCGATGGTGGGCGTGATGAAATCGTAGCGCGGCGGTTCGTGGTTGCGCCGATAGACGACGATCTTTTCCTGCGCGAGGGAAAGTTCACCGGCCATGTCACGAAACAAATCACCGAACAGCGTTTCGCCGCTCGGCGACGAGGGGGCCTTTTTATTCTGTTTATCCGTCATGTCACACACTCTTGCTGCGCTCAGTTCCCGCGGCCGGACCAAGACGGATCACCGCCCCCTCGCGGCGTGCCGTTGCGATCTTGTGGCGATTATCTCCACTAATTGGAAAGAAACCTCAATCGTTTTTTCCATGCTTCGAAACGTGCGCTGTTCTCGAGACCGCAGTTCACCACAATGTGGCAATGGCATCGAGCACGCGCTGCGGTGCGATGGCGGCGAGCGCCTTTTGCGCGGCCGCGGAATCCCGCTCGATGTCGCGGGAGGCCCGCACATTTTCGTTCCGTACAATCGCGAAATTGCCGCCGATCGGGCCGGTGACGGCGGGATCGGTGAGGCCGAAGATGGCGACCAGCGGTGTGCCGACGGCGGCGGCGAGGTGCATCCCGCCGCTGTCGTTGCAGACGACGAGCCTGCAGCAGGCGAGCATCGCGGCCCATTCCTTCAATGTCGTTTTTCCGGCAAGATTCAGCACGGAGGAGCCGCCGATCTGGCCGCAAATATTTTCGCAGAGTTCGGCGTCGTCGGGGCCGCCGAGCAGCAGGATTCCGCAGCGGCCTTTGAGGGCAAGCTCCCTGCCGACCGCGACGAAGTGCTCCGCGGGCCAGCGTTTCGCGGGGCCGCGGGCCGCGCCGGGAATAAGTCCGACAAACTGGCGCGGAAACTTTTCGAGCCGGCTCATCACGCTTTCTCGCGCGCCATCGGAAATCTTCAGCCGCGGCGTTTCGAGTTGTGCGGGCGGCTTGAGGCCGAGCAGTTCAAAATATTCGAACGCCTGGTGGCGGCGGTCCGTTCGCGAGGGCGCGGGGAGGCAGCGCGTCAGCAGCAGGCAGCGGCAGTGACCCGTTGTTCCGATGCGCTCGGGAATGCGGGCCAGCCACGGAATGTAGGCGGAGCGAAACGAATTCGGAAAAATGGCGGCGCGGTCAAAGCGTCCGGCGCGCAACATTTTTCCGGCGGCAAATGTCCCGGCGTTGGTGTCGTCGAAGGTGGCGATGTTGTCCGGCGCGGAATGCAGCGCCCACAACGGCGCGTAGTTTTGCTTCACCAGCACGGTCAGATGCGCGTCGGGATTTTCGCGCCGCCACGCCTCCACGGCGGGCATGGACATGATCGTGTCGCCGATCCAGTTCACGCCGACGATGAGCGTCCGGCGGACGGGTTTCCAATGATTGGAAGTTTGCGCGTTCATGTTTTCCAATGATTGGAAGTGTTCATTTGAAACAGATTCTGTCGATCCAATCGTTGAAGGCCTCGCTGCCGGTGAGCATCTCGATCTCGACGCGGAGGAAAAACATCGGCAGGTCGCGGCGCTCGAGCATCGGGAAGCGCACGGCGTCCTTTTCGGTGGTGAGGATGATCTCGCAGCCGCGCTCGGCGGAGCGGTTGATGACGTCGAGGATTTCCTGCTGCGAATAGCGGTGATGGTCGGCGTAGCGTTTGTGATAAAGCAGTTTCGCGCCAAGCGTGACGAGGGTCTCCTCGAAGCCTTTCGGGCTGGCGATGCCGGAGAGCGCGCCGACGTTTTTTCCGTTCAGGAAACTCAGCGGCTGCTGCTCGCCGGTGTAAAGATTTTGCAGGTGCTTCGGCGCGTGGCGGCACTCGACGATCTCCGCGGTCGGATTCAGCCGGCGCAGTTGCTCCTTCAACTCGGGCGCGCCGGCGGCGGGCGATTTTGTGATGAAGATGAATCCGGCGCGGCGGATGTTGCGGACCGGTTCGCGCAAAATTCCGCCCGGCAAGAGGCGGCGGTTGCCGAACGGATTCGTGCGGTCCACCAGCACGATGTCGAGCCGGTGCTTGAGGCGAAGATATTGAAAGCCGTCGTCGAGGATCAGCGTGTCGCAGCCGAATTTCCGGACGGCGTAGCGGCCGGCCTTGACGCGGTCCTTGTCCACGATGACGACGACATCGTTGAGGTTGCTCGCGAGCATGTACGGCTCATCGCCGCTCTGCGCGGAGTCGAGCAGAAGGCGGCGGCCGTCGGAAACGACGCGGGGCGGCTCGTTTTCCGTGCGCAGCAGAAGCATGTTGAGCAGGCGCACGAGCAGCGGGTCTTCCTTCTTTTTGTAGCCACGGCTGAGGATCGCAACCTTGCGGCCGCTGTGCTGCAGGTGCCGCGCGAAGACCTCGACCACAGGCGTCTTGCCCGTGCCGCCGACGGTGAGGTTACCGATGCTGATGACCTGGCAGCCGAGGGTGTGCGGACGGATGATGCCCTCGCGAAAAAGGCGTAGGCGGAACTGGACCGCGCCGGTGAAGAGCAGCGAAAGGAAGTGCAGAAACCCGCGCAGCAGTGCGGCGCCCCTGCCTCTCCTCCTGTCTTCAATCACGCTGAGGACGTATGCCTCGGCATCTTCCAGCCAGTCGCGTATCGTCATGCTTTTTCGCTTTGCCCAAAAGGCCGATAGTGGAGTTCCAAGTTCCAAGTTCCAAGTTCCAAGTTCCGGGAACTCAGGTTTCAGGTTTCAGGTTTCAGGTTTTCGGCTATGGTGCGCGAACGAATGAAAGTCCTGAAGCCCAGCACCCGCATCATGCCTGACAACTGGCTGCAGCCAATTCCGCTCGAAAAATATTTTCCGAAGGCGCAGCCCGTCGAGATCGACCTCGGCTGCGGCAAGGGAAGATTTCTTCTGGCGCGCGCGAAAAATCATCCTGAAACAAATCTGCTGGGCATTGACCGGATGCTGCGGCGAATCCGGAAGATCGACAACCGGCTGCGGCGGCGCGGCGATGAAAATGTCCGGCTGCTGCGGATGGAAGGATTTTATGCGACCACATTCCTGATTCCGCCCGGCTCGATCCGGACCTACTACATTTTTCATCCGGACCCGTGGCCGAAAACGCGGCACGCGGAAAACCGGATGTTCAATCCGCGTTTCGTCGAGGCGCTTCACCGCACGCTCGAAACCGGCGGCTGCGTCCACATCGCGACCGATCACCTTCCGTATTTCGAAATCATCAACCAGACGATGAGCGCCGATGCGCGCTTTGAGCGGGTCGAACCGTTCGTCGCGATTGACGAAGAAAAAACGGATTTCGAATTGTGGTATCAGGACAAGGGTCCGATCGGCCGTTGTTCGTTTCGGAAAAGGCCATAATAAACGATATATTCACAATTGTGTTGCCAATTTGTGTCCAATGTCTGCTAATGTCCGCCTATGACAACAACACGGCACACGCAGACAAAAGCGAGGCGGAAAAAATACAAAAGAGCCGCCGCGAATGTTCACGGCTACAGGATTCGCCAGACGGCGGAACATAAATTCGTCGTTCGTGTCCGGCGCGAGGGCGTAAACATTCGCCGCGCATTCTCGACAATCGAAGATGCCCGGCAATATTGCGAACACCTGCACCGCGAGCGTGAAGTTCACGGCATGAAGGCGCTTCAGATGACCGATGCGACGCGCGTTGACGCGAACAAGGCGCTCGCGATGTTGAATGGCCGCGCGTCGCTGGCTGAGGCCGTCGGCTTCTGGGCGCTGCATCACCCCGACGGCTCGGCAATCACGTTGAACGAACTGTCCGGCCAGTACGTGGAAAAAATGCGGCGCGAAAATCTCAGGCCGCGAACTCTGTCCGGTACGAAGTGGCGGCTCGAAAAATTGTGCGCCGATCTCGGCACAAAACCAGTCTGCACGATCACATCCACGGAACTTGCGAACTGGCTCGACGTTCGCGGCGGTTTGCCGGTGAATCGAAACAACAGCCTGAAAGTGTTTCGCTCGTTTTTCAACTATGCCGTCGCGCGCGGCATCGTCACCCAGAACATCGCGAAAGCCGTCAGCAACTCGAAAACGGATGAAAAAATGCCGGACTTCTGGCCGCACGATTCGATTTTGAAGCTGATGCGCGCGGCTGAGAAATTGAAGCCGGACATGGTTCCGGCGGTCGCGATCATGGCGTTTGCCGGATTGCGGCCCGATGAGTGCTTCGCGCTTCAATGGCAGAACGTCAATCTGGCCGATAACATCATCCGTGTGATGCCTGAGACTTCGAAAATGCGGCGCGCGCGCGTCGTTGACATCGCGCCGAATCTTTCCGCGTGGCTGGCCGCGTACGTGAAGCCAGCCGGACCAGTTTCGCCGCCCTATGCGACGTTTCGCCGCTGGCGTGTCGTTGTGATGAAAGCCGCTGGCCTGAGCGAATGGCCAGTTGACGTGTTGCGCCACAGCTACGCCACACACTGGCTGGCCGTACACAACGACGTTGCGAAACTGGCCGCGCTGATGGGGAACTCGCCAGCGATCATCTTCCGCCATTATCGCGGACTCGCGACGGCGAAAGAGGCCGCGCGCTACTGGCAAATTGAGCCGCAGCAAAAAGGCAACGTGATTCAACTACAGCAAGCCGTCGCCTGATTTTCCCAATCATTGGAAGTTGACCGCGCCGAAATTTCCAATCGTTGGAAATCACGTACACCGCCCGCGCCCTGCCCCGGCGCGGGCTCTTCGTTTGGGTCACTTTCGGCATCCGAAAACCGCGCCGATGTAAACTCTCCCGCCAAAGGTATGAATCATATTAATAGTTTTGAGGCGGGTTTTCAGACCGCTTTGCGTCGGCAGCGGCTCGAAAGCGGAATCAGTCAGATTGAATTGGCACGGCGCACCGGCATCGCGCAGGCGAGAATCTGGCTGATTGAACAGGGCGGGGCACGACCGGGCAAACAGGCGGCGGAGAAAATTGCCGCCGTGTTGGGATTGGAGCCTGAAAAGGTTTTTCCTGACTTCGCCACATTCCGCAATGTTTACCGCGTTGCGAGGGCGCAAGCATGACCGCGCCCAAGATCACGAAAACTTCGAACGGCTCGAAACTGCGTACGCCACAAGCGGAAATTTCACCCGGATTTCTACGTCCGCCGGTTGCCGCGAAATATCTGTCCATTTCGAGCCGGACGCTTCGCCGCTGGACTGACGCCGGCTCGATCCCTGTCATCCGAATGGGACGGCATCTCGTCCTGTACTCCAGAGCGGAACTCGACAAGGCGTTGCTGAAATTTCAAACCAGCGTTGCGGAGCCTTTGCCGTGAACGCGACGCTCACAGAATCCGCCGCGATGGAATCAGAATGCACCGTTGCCGCCGCGCTTCTTTGGATTCGTCGCGAGGACAAGCCAGAATCATTTCGAACAATCTGTCAGAGAATTTTCGATCTGGGATTGCCCGCGTTCGATGACACGCAATGCCGCGCGATTTTCTCCGCCGTCAAAAAATATGTTGAAGACACCGGCTCATGGTCGGCGTCGTGGCAGGAAATCGCCGATGAAGCCGGAATGTCTGCCGTTGTTGTCGAGAATTTCTGCTGGGATAACTGCGCGTCACTCGCGATGGCCGATGCACATATTGAAAAACTCCGCGAACGGCGAAAACTTCGTGAGGCCGAACTAGCGGCGCAAGACGCAATCATGGCTGCTCAAAATGGCGACACCGCTACCCTACAGGCGACCGCGGCAGTGATTCAGCGGATGGCCGCGCCCGGTGCGACCGGCGCTGAATCTGTGAGATCCCCGTCATGGCCGGAACCGCCGCATGAGGCTGTCTATCACGGCTTGGCTGGCGACATCGTGAAGATGATTGATCCGCATACTGAGGCTGACCCGTTGGCGATACTTTCTCAATTGCTTGTCTGCTTTGGAAATTGTGTTGGCCGTTCGCCACATTTTTTAGCAGAGGCTGACCGGCATGGTGTGAACGAATTCATCGTGATGGTTGGCGACACCGCCAAGGGGCGGAAAGGAACAAGTTTGGGCCATGTACGCCGGCTGTTTGAAAGCGCGGATTCTCACTGGTCATCTAAACGCATCGCATCCGGCTTGTCATCGGGCGAGGGTCTTGTCTGGGCCGTGCGCGACCCGATTACAAAGTTCCACGACGACGACGACGACGAGGTTGTTGACCCCGGCGAAACGGACAAGCGGTTGCTCGCGATCGAATCCGAATTCGCATCGGTGCTTCATGTGATGGAACGGCAGGGCAACACGCTGTCCGCCGCCGTCCGCCAGCTCTGGGACACCGGAGCGGTGAGAAGCCTGACAAAAAACTCACCGGCGCGTACGACGGATGCACACGTTTCGATTGTCGGCCATATCACGCGCGACGAACTCTTGCGCTACATGAACCGGACGGAACTTGGAAACGGATTTGCAAACCGTTTCCTTTTTTTCGCCGTCCGGCGCTCAAAAGTTTTGCCGGAAGGGGGAAACCTCGACAACGGCGAGCTTGACCCGTTGCGTGCGCGGTTGAAGTCGGCCGCCGAATTCGCCCGGACGGTTAATGAAATGCGGCGCGATGCGATGGCACGGGAAACCTGGATTGCGGTGTATCCGCAATTGAGTGATGGCAAGCGCGGGATTCTTGGCAGCGTGCTGTCGCGTGCCGAGGCGCACGTCATGCGGCTCGCGTGCCTGTACGCGCTGCTTGACCTGTCGAACGTGATTCGCCGCGAACATCTCACGGCAGCACTGGCGTTGTGGGAGTACTGCGAAAACTCCGCGGCGTGGATTTTCGGCGGCAACATCGGCGATCCCGTGGCCGATACGATTCTGCGGCAACTCCAATTGCGACCCGAAGGTTTTACGCGAACGGAAATCAGCGCACTTTTCAATCGCCATGTGAAATCCGGCGACATCGAAAGAGCCATCGCATTGTTGACCGAACGCGGCGACGCGCGGCGCGATCCAGTGGGAACAGGCGGCAGAAAAGCGGAAAGGCTGGTTGCATTATGAACCGCGAAAAAAGCGAAATATGCGAAAGAAGTGTTGTGCGGCGCGATTCACCTCGGTTGTTTCGCTTTCTTCGCATATTTCGCACCGTGAGGAGGAGCCGCCGTGGGTAAGTATCTCGACATCGCCATGCAGGGCGGGTGCTGCGAAACACGCGAAAGAAGTCCGGCAGCCCTGACGAAATTGGAACGGCTGGGGCCGGCCGGCACCCACACTGGTCAAACCGATTTGATCGCACGGGCAAAAACAGGACGCCTAACCGAAAACGAAATTCACCGTCTTGTGGACGCCTATTGTGGCGCAGACCGACAGACTCGAATCGCCTGCACGAATCGTTATGGCGAACTCCGCACGGCTGGCCTTGACATCGAGACCGCCGATTGCACCCGGCTCGCCGAATATTTCTGGCAGTGCCTACAGGGAGCATCATCATGAACACAACGAATGACGCTGGCACTAAAACAGCGGGGCAACAGCGGCGTGGCAGGCCGTTCACGGGCGCAAACGACCCGCGCATAAATCGCCGCGGACGCCCGCCAAAGGAACTTGCCATCGCGCCCATGCTTCGCGACATCGCCGGGGAAACCGATCCCGGAACAAAGCGAACGCGACTGGAAGAACTTTTGCGGAAGGTCTTCGAGAACGCCCTTGCGGGCCAATCGTGGGCCGTTAATTTCATTGCCGAACGCCTTGAAGGGCGCGTCCAAGACCGCGTCGCGATTGAAGACGAGCGAAATAATGCCGCTGGGCCGCTGGTCATGGTGCTGGCGCGGTCCGCAATTCGCGCCATGCAACCCCCGCCGCAATGAACGACGGGAAATTACCGCTGCATCCGTAGCCGGTAGAATCCCGCACCGTTTGTTGCCCCGCTTTGAGTGAAGTTGTTTGATGCAGGTGTCGGGGGCGTATTCGTGAAGATCGTTTGCCAGTTTGCATTCGTCATCGTTTGCACGGTGTCGAGAAATTGAGTCGCCAAGACGCCGCCTTGCCAAGTCAACTGCATCGCATTCGTTCCGTTTTGAATCGCCGTGAGCGCGGGATAGCTTGCCGCATTTGTCGGGTTTGCGTCTGCGATGTAATACTGTTTCACCGTGCGTCCATCGCCGCTCAGTGACGTGTTGTTCATGCTGCCATCCGTCGGCAAACCGTATTGCGACAACCACCAATTCGGAATCCCACCGGCAACCGCCAGTTCATAGCATCCCATATCCACCAAGAAATTTTGAACCCGCGGATTCCCGTCGAGATCGACAGCGTTTTGTTGCCACGCCTCAAGATCACCATTCCCAAGGCAGGGAGACGTTGGCAGCAAATGGCAATTACCAATCGCAGCGGAAACGAATTGCGGGTTAGCTGAAATGTTACTCAGTCCAGATGGCACTGGCGCACAACAGCAATATGTGAAAACCCCGCGCGTCAAATCGTAATTACTCGACGTTCCTGTCAATGAGTAGTTGCCATAAACGATACAGTTATCAAAGGTTCCCCCATAACAACCTCCACCTCCTCCTCCTCCTCCCAATCCGCCGGTGTTGGCTGTCACCGTACAGTTATACATAGTGCCTCCACCCGCGCCGCCGCCCTGTGCAGCAGTGTTGCCAGTCAAAAGGCAATTATACAAAACGCTACTGTACGCACCGCCCCCCGTGCAGCCGACTGAGGTTCCCGCCGCGTTAAAGTTTATTACGCAATTGTGACAAGTCGAATAGGCCACACCGGTAGATTGATTGCTGATAATTAGAGAATTAAAAACGGCACCCGCAAATATGGCCGCGCTTCCATTTGCAGCGCCCGTGCCATTTCCCGAACAGCCGGTGATGACGCAATTCGTGATCGTACAATTTGTTGTCGAGCAATAAACGCCATAGTTCTGGCCGCCCTTCATTGTGAAACCGGTTAACGTTGCGTTTGTGGCCATGTAAACACAAGTGACCGGCGCGAGTCCCGCAATTGCCAACTGCCCTTTGATCGTAGTGAAATTCGGGCCGTTCACACTCTTCAGCGTGATTGAATTTGTGATAACAACGCGGTTTGTCATACCGCCATACGGAACCGCGCTTGTGTAGTAAATTCCGTTGGTGACAATCACGGTGTCGCCATTCTGAGTCGCGTTGACGGCGGTTTGAATATCCTGAGCCGCGTTTGTCCACGCGTTGAACGGCGGGGCGGGATTTGCGCTGCTTGGTGAAACGTAGAGCGTAGCTGCTTGTGAAAACAGCGTGAGAGTCAGTGATGCAGCGATGCAGAGCGGTGCAGTGAAAAACAATCGGTTCGATTTCGTCGCAACCAACTTTTGCATTTGAGGTGTCCCTTTCACTACGCCTCAAAAAAAGAGGCGCGAACTTGACGCACGCTCAGTAGAGGCACCGCGAAGCGCCTTGCTGGAGAATGACACCAAGCCGCGCCCGATGGGGCGCGCGCCGGTTTCGGTCTCCAACAGTTTGAAATTCGCGGTTTCCTACTGAGACCCGTAGCCGAAGCTACGAAAATGTTTTTCTACAAAAAGAACATGACGCTTTCGCGTCTTTGGAATCGCGGCCATTACACGACGCGACGCGCCCGCTGGCAAGCCGGAAATCCCGCGCCCGTTATTCGCTTTTGAGCCGGTGCGCCCGTTGACGGCACTTCGTTGAACAAAACCGCGCCCGCAGATTCGGACGGCGGAACCGTTCGCCGCAAAGCTCGCATGTCCCGACAAGCAACGTTTCCAGCGCGCCCCGCGCAATCATCACGTTGCGCCCCGAATGAATCACGGGCAATCGCCCGTTGAAAATCCATTCGCGCAGCGTCAGGACGGGAACCTTGAACATTTCCGCCGCCTGTTCAACCGTCATAATCGTTTCGTCAGGCTTCATAGTGGCGCACTTTGGACTACGTCCAAAGCGATGTCAAACCTTCCATTTTGGCACAACGTCGCATAACATGTCTTATGTCTGTAATGATAAATCATCATTATTGCCTTTGTATATAGCATGTTGCGCCGTTTTTAACGTTTCGATACTTTTGGCGCAACGTCAACCATCATTCCGGCGGATGAAATCTGCCAGCCCGCGAAGAGTGCCGCGCCGTGATTGTGAACAGACGCCGACGCCGTCCGCGCCCGCCGATGATCTTCGTTTGAAAGCCGCGCCCGGCGCGCGACGTTGCCCGCCATCGTGTTTTTCTGATACCGTCCACATGATGACATTGCCGGAAACATCGGGCCGAAATTTCGCCGCCTATGCGGTCAGGCCATTTTTTCGAGCGTGGCCAATTCGTGGCCAATTCGATGTCCGAAATGGACATTTTCTGGCCACCGCTGTCATTTGTTCAACTTTTGAATACACGCATTACGACCAACGTTTAAGCCATATTTTACGCGCCTTTCATCGCGTTTTCGTCACTCCGATTTTTTCCAAGATCAAAGGCCCGATCGGCCGCTGCTCGTTCCGGAAGCGGTGAAATCGCTCATCGCCGCGGGCGGGAAATCGGGTTTGTGCAAACGGCGGGGGAAGTCTAATATTCGGCCGTGTCGAACAAGCAACGGTCGTGATGAAGTCGGAGGGCAAAATGAAAACGAACTGGCGGTTTGTGCTGGCCGTCCTCGCGGCAGCCGCGGGCGGAACGATGTTTTTCACAGGCTGCGAAAAAAATAATCCGGGCGATCCGAATGCTGCGGTGACTGTCAATTTTACAGGAAACTATCGCAACGGCGGCGGCTCCATCACCGCGCCGCCCCTCGCGAGCGGCGCGGTGACGGAACTGGACCTCACGCAGCAGGGCACGGTGCTCGATGCGGTGGACAACTTCGGCACGCTCTACACCGGCAGCCTCGGCAGCGTCCCCGAAACGAACAATCCGACCGCCTCGTTTTCGCTGCGCAGCGCGGTCATGACGAACGGCCAGATCAACATCACCGGCACGCTGCGCAAAACAGCGGCCACGGTGGCGCAGATGACGGGCACGTGGATAACGCCCGGCTCCGTCGCGAACATCAGCGCAACGGCCGCCGTCAGCGCGACAGTGAGCAATACTGCGGCGGCCACGGTCGTGACGAATGTGACGGTGGTTATCACAAATGATACCTCGCGTTTCCCGCTGCGGTAATGATAATGCGGCGCGAGTTTGATGATCGGGCTTGAAGAAAAATGAATCCTACGTTTCGTCGCCGCGGTTTTTTCCAATCATTGGAAATGACCGCGCGCGCAAAGTTCCAACGATTGGAAGTCACCGCGGCGCTGGCGCTCGCGGCCGGGCTGCTGGCTTGCGCCGGCTGCTATGATTCCAATTCGACCGACCACAAGCCGCCCGATGGCGAGGGCGCGATTGTGGTCCTCAACAACACGTTCACCAAGGTTGATGTCTTCGTGAATGGCACGGAGAAGGGCGGCGTCAATTCCGGCAACAACCGCGCCTTCGACATGACTTCCGGCGTATATCGCGTCGCGCTCACCGAACTCGACGGAAATCGCAGCTATGCCGGCGATGTTGACGTTCTCGTGAGTCAGGACACGGTCCTCGATGTCACCGCGGACCCGTTCAACACGTCGAAATACGACGTGGCCATCACCTTCAAATCGCCATGAACGAACCCGACAAGACCTACCGGATGCCCACCGCCCACGCCCGCGTCCTTTCCATCTCGCGCGAGGAAATCGCGACGCTGCCGATCAAAAAATATGAGGGGACGATCCACGTTGTGGACAACGACCAGCGGCTTGCTGAGGCCTGCGCGGAATTGCGGGAAGAATCGCTGCTCGGTTTCGACATCGAGACCCGCCCGTCGTTTCACGTGGGTGAGTCGTATCCACCAGCGCTACTCCAGCTCGCCGGCTCCACGGCCGTTTTCGTTTTCCGGCTCAAGAAGCTCGCCGAATTCGGACCGCTCTTTGAACTGCTGTCCAACGTTGCGATCACCAAGGCAGGCGTCGCCATCGCCGAGGATCTCAAGAAACTGCGCGGCATCCGCGAGTTTGAACCGGCCGGGTTCATCGACATCGGAATCCTGGCGCGCGAGCAGGGGTTCAAACAAAACGGACTGCGGACACTCGCCGGGCTGCTGCTCGGCTTCAGGGTTTCAAAACGCGAACAGCGTTCCAACTGGGCGGCCCTTTTGCTGACGCACAGCCAAATCGTCTATGCCGCCACCGATGCCTGGGCCAGCCGCGAGCTGTATTTCAAACTTGCCGGCAGGCCTCGGCCGGCCTGACCGGCACCTTCCGCCTGTGAATGCGGCGGCCCCCACGACAATCTTCGTGAAACAGGAAATCTGAAACATGATGAAAGCGCGAATCCACTTTTTGACGGCGTCGGCTATCTGCGCGGCGGCTTTCGCCGCGACTGCGGCTGAAAGATATCCGGTGCAAGGCCCGCTTTCCGAAGGCGACATCCTGCTGCCGATCCAGCAGCGCGTCACACCCGCCGGAAAACAAATCGTGCTAGCCAAGCAGCGCCCGCAGGGCGTCGCGTGGCACCCGGGCGGAAAATATTTTGTCGCCTCCGGCAGCACCGCCGAGTTGCTCGTGATTGATCCCGAAAAAGCGGAAATCATAAAACGCGTGCCGATGCCCGACGGCAAGGAAACATCGCCGGCTCAGGCATCCGATCACATTCTCGCGAAAGACGCGAAGGCGCAGTTGAGTTTCCACGGCCTGATCTTTTCTCCCAAAGGTGACCGCATTTATCTTTCGAACGTCAACGGCGACATCAAAGTGTTCCGCGCCGACCCGAACGGTAACGTCGCCGCACTTTTTTCGATCAAACTCGATGAGGTCAAAGGACTGGATCGCAAACAGGAAATTCCTGCGGGCCTCGCCGTCAGCGCGGACGGGTCGAAACTTTTCGCTGCGCTGAATCTTTCGGACCGTCTCGCTGAAATTGATGCGGCCAGCGGGAAAATTCTGCGGATCATCGGTGTCGGCGTCGCGCCGTTCGATGTCACGCTCGCGGGCAACAAGGCTTATGTCTCGTGCTGGGGCGGACGCAGGCCTGGTGCCGGCGACGCGACCGGAGCGGCGGGCCGCGGGACGAAGATCAAAGTGGACGAACGCGGCGTCGCGAGCGAAGGCAGCGTCTCGGTCGTTGATCTCGCGACTGGAAAAGTCGTGAAAGAAATCCTTGCGGGACTTCATCCGTCGGCCCTCGCGCCAAGTCCCGACAGAAGCTTTGTCTGCGTGGCCAATGCGGACAGCGATTCTGTCAGCGTCATTGACACGACGCGCGATGAAGTCGTGCAGACGACCCCGTTGAACTGGCAGCCGCGCGGATATTTCGGCGCATCGCCTGACGCGCTTTGTTTCTCGCGCGACGGAAAATTTCTGTTCGTCTGCAACGGCACGCAAAACGCGGTCGCCGCCGTGGAGTTCGATCCGAAGTCCGCGAACCTTGCCGGCCTCCTTCCTGTCGGATGGTATCCCGGCGACATCGCGGTTTCGCCCGTCTCCGGCGCGATCGCGGTCGCGAACATCAAAGGCATCGGTTCCGGCGGCTACGGAAAATTGAACGGAAAGAAATCGTTCAACTCGCACGAGCACGCCGGCTCGATCACAATCCTGCCGCCGCTCCGGCGTGACGAGCTTGCGAAAATGACCAAGCTGGCGCTCGCAAACGATCGCGATGAAATCATGGAGGCCGCCGCACTGCCGCCGCGCGAGGGCCAGCCGCCGAGGGCCGTTCCGGAGCGCGCTGGCGAGCCGTCGCCGATTAGCCACGTGATCTACATCATCAAGGAAAATCGCACCTACGACCAGGTTCTCGGCGACATGCCCGAAGGCAACGGCGACAAATCGCTCTGCACGTTTGGCGAAAAAATCACGCCGAACCAGCACAAGCTCTGCCGCGATTTTGTCCTGCTCGACAATCTCTATTGTTGCAGCGTGCTCAGCGCCGACGGCCACCAGTGGGCCACCACGGCGTTCGCCACCGACTACGTCGAAAGGCAGTTCGCCGGCTGGCCGCGCAGTTATCCGGATTTGTGCGGCAGCGAGGGTCTCGACGCGCTTGCATATTCGCCGAGGGGTTTCATCTGGGACGCCGTCATCGCCGCGGGCCTCACCGTCCGCAACTTCGGCGAGTGCTCGACGTTCAACCGCTCGAAATGGGCCGAGCCGGCGAGGAAAGAAAAACTCCACTGGGCCGACCACATCGCAAACTGGGAAAAAAACGGCCACGAAATTTTGTACGAAACCGGCGGCGGCACGCCCGCACTCGCGATCCGCTCCTGCACCAACACAGTCGGCTGGGAAACTTCGATTCCCGATGTCGTCCGCGCGGAACGGTTCCTCGAAGAATTTCGCGAGTGGGAAAAAACCAGCGTGATGCCGAATTTTTGCATCATGGCTTTGCCCGCGGATCACACCTTCGGCACATCGCCCGAAAAACCGACGCCCGCTGCGACGGTCGCCGACAATGACCTTGCGGTTGCGCGAATTGTCGCCGCGGTTTCGCACTCGCGCTTCTGGACGAACACCGCAATCTTCGCCGTCGAAGACGATCCGCAGAATGGATGGGACCACGTCAGCGCCTACCGGACCACTGCCTACATTGCCGGCGCACACGTCCGCCGCGGCGCGGTCGTTCACGAATTTTACAGTCAGAATTCAATTTTGCGCACGATCGAGTTGATCCTCGGTTTGAAACCGATGACGCAGCTCGACGCGATCGCCATGCCGATGACGGCATGCTTCCAAGACATCGCCGATCTGCGTCCGTTCGAGTCCGTCGCAAACAATATTCCGCTGTCGCAACTGAACAAAAAGACGACGGACATCAAAGATCGCACTTTGCGTCGCGACGCTGTCGCTTCCACGCGCCTCGACTTTTCGCAGCCGGACAAATGCCCCGAAGACACGTTGAACAAGATTCTCTGGCACGCCATGAAAGGCCCGGAAACGCCATATCCGACTTGGGCCGCGCTGCCATCCGGCTCGCGCGATCTGGATGATTGAGCGGCGGCACGGACGCCCGCAATTTCCAATCATTGGACAATATCGTGCCCGCAGTTTTCCAATGATTGGAAATTTTGTGGAGGCGAAAGACCATCGCAAAGATGTCGGTCGTTTGTGAAGGCGGACTGCGCGATGCTCCGCGATTCACGGATTTTCGGTTTCGATGATCCAGACGATGCGTCGGCACATAACCACGGACGGGCGGGATGATCTTTCTGCCGACGGAACTGGTCGGCGCGGCTCTTGCGAGCTGCTTCGCAACGACGCTGGGTATTGCCGATCTGAATGAAATCGAGCGCATCGTCCTCGCCTGTCCGGTTCATAAATTCCTGAGCCCGGATGAGGAGGTTGCGATGGCCATTCACTGGCCGTCAAAACAGGCCACAGTCAATACGCGATTGTTTGGTTATCGTGAACCGGCATACATATTTGTCGCGTGACGTGTTGATAGATCCATTTATGAAGTCATCATAAACTATATGTAAGTAACTATACATAAATATGTTGCGGTCGCACAAGGCTGGTTACACCCTGCAACTGGCACGGAGTGTGCTAACTTGTCAGCCAAGTTAAATAAACCTTTCGGAGGAAATTGAAGTGAAAAGAAGAAGTATGACAAGCAAAGCCCTGCTGCTCGGTGCAGGGTTGGCACTGGCCCCGTTGGTCGGTGCCTGGGCACAAGACGCGGCGGCGGCGGCAACGAACGTAGCGGCGACAGTCGCGACTGCGGGAACCAATGCCGTGGCCGCGGCGGCAACCGCGCCGGCCAAGATCGACACAGGCGATACGGCGTGGCTTCTGGCCGCCGCCGGACTCGTGTTGCTGATGACGCCGGGACTGGCGCTGTTCTATGGCGGCCTCGTCCGCAAAAAGAACATCCTGTCCATCCTGATGCAATGCTTCATGGCCATGTGCCTGGTCACGCTGCAATGGTTCCTCTTCGGCTACAGCATGGCGTTCGGGCCGGACTGGCACCACATCGTGGGGAATCTGTCGTGGGCGTTCCTAAAAGGAGTCGGCGCTGATCCGAATGTGGATTATGCCGCAACGATCCCGCATCTGGCGTTCATGTCCTTCCAGCTCAAGTTCGCGATCATCACGCCCGCACTGATCATCGGCGCATTTGCCGAGCGCATGAAATTCTCCGCGTTCTGCGTCTTCATGATCTTGTGGTCAACGCTGGTCTATTCGCCCGTGGCGCACTGGGTCTGGGGTATGGGCGGCTTCGTCCGCAACTGGGGCGCGCTCGACTTCGCCGGCGGCACTGTCGTTCACATCAACGCGGGTGTTGCGGCGCTGGCTGCGGCCCTCGTGATGGGCAAGCGCGTCGGCAGCATGTCGCCGCCGCATAATCTGCCGCTGGCCATTCTCGGCGCAGGCATGTTGTGGTTCGGCTGGTTCGGCTTCAACGCCGGCAGCGCACTCGGCGCGAACGGCATCGCCGCGAATGCATTTGTCACCACGCACATCGCGACCGCCCTCGCCGGACTGACCTGGTCTGCCTGCGACTGGTTCTATCACGGCAAGCCGACCACCCTCGGCATGATCACCGGCGCGGTTGCCGGACTCGTCGCCATCACGCCGGCCTGCGGCTATGTCACGCCTGTCGGCGCCGTCTGGATTGGCATCGGCGCATCCGTGATCTGCTTCATCATGGTCACCTTCGTCAAAGCCAAGTTCGGCTACGACGACAGCCTCGATGCGTTCGGCGTCCACGGCGTCGGCGGATTCTGGGGCGCCATCGCCACCGGCATCTGGGCCACCAAGGCCGTCAACGCCGGCGGCGGCGACGGGCTGCTCTTCGGCAACCCCGGCCAATTCATCATTCAGCTCAAGGCGGCGCTCGTCACGGCGATCTACTCCTTCGTCGTCAGCTACATCCTGTTCAAGGTGCTCGACAAGGTCATGGGCCTGCGCGTCACCGAACTGGAAGAGCGGGTCGGCCTCGACCTCACCCAGCACAAGGAAGCCGCCTACACGCTGCTTGAATAGGCCGCAAAACAAACCCACACGAGGAACATAACATGAAATACATAATTGCAGTCATTCAACCCGACCGACTCGACCTGGTCCTCGACCTGCTCGAGAAAAGGGAAATTCATCTCGTCACCGTCACCAGCGTCATGGGCCGCGGCCGGCAGAAGGGAATTGCCGGCGTCTATCGCGGCCACAAAGAAGTCGGCAGCCTCCTCAAGAAGGTGAAACTCGAAATCGCCGTCAACGAGGAATTCGTCAAGCCCACGATTGACGCCATCACCGAAGGCGCCCGCACCGGCGCCATCGGCGACGGCAAGATCTTCATCCTCGACCTGAAGGAGGTGCTCCGCGTGCGGACCGGCGAAACCGGTTCCGTCGCCATCGGCTGAAGAAGATCGTCAGTTCAAAAATGAAAGCGCCCCGGCCCTTGCCGGGGCGTTTCCTTTTTCCAATCATTGGAACTTTGCGCACCCGCCTTTTCCAATCATTGGAGAACTCCGAGACGCAAAGTTCCAATGGCTGGAATAGACCGTGGCGGTAATTTCCAATGATTGGAAACTCACGCAGACCGGCGACGGCCCGGCGACGGCTGCATTTCAGACGCGCGCCGAAGACGGTCCATCAGAGCGACGCCAAGTCCCGATTCTGCCACCGACTCGCAATAAATCGTCGCCACGCCCGCCGCGTCGCACTGCCGGAAAAAATGAAAAAGCCTCCGCGCGTATTCCACCACATTCTGGCACAACATCGCCTGGCCGAAGCCGGTCGCCGGCTTCGGCGTGCGCAGGCCGATGAAGCCGGCATTTTCGGAGCGAACCGCGCCGGACAGCGAATCCACAATCACGACGCGCGCGCGTGGGGCGTAGTGCCGATGTTTCATGCCGGGACTTCGCGCCAGCGCGTTTTTCCGTGGGCGAAAAAGCCGCGTGGACGGCACGACAGTGCGGAGCTGCTCCAGCGTGACCGCGCCGGCGCGAAGCACCAGCGGCACGCGGCCCGTGCAATCCACCACCGTTGATTCGAGGCCGACCTCCGTCGCGCCGCCCCGCAAAATGCACGCGATGCGACCGTCCAGATCTTCGCGCACCGCCTCCCACGTTGTCGGGCTGGGCTTCCCGGAGCGGTTCGCGGACGGCGCCACCACCGGTGTTCCGCACGCCCGCAAAAATTCGCGCGCCTGCGGATCCGACGGCATGCGGATGCCGACGGTGTCCAGCCCGGCGGTTGCGATGTCGGGCACCGCCGGAGCCTTCGGCAAAATCACCGTCAGCGGACCGGGAAAAAATTTCGCGATGAATTTTTGCGCCGCCGGCGTGACGCGGCGGGCCAGCAAATTCAGTTGCCGGATGTTTGAAATGTGCGCGATCAGCGGATTGTCCGCCGGGCGGCCCTTCGCCTCGAAAATTTTCCGGATCGCCGGTTCATCAAACACTGGCGCGCCGAGGCCATAAACCGTTTCCGTCGGAAACGCGACGACTTCCCCGCGACGCAAAAACTCCGCCGCCCGCTTCGGCGAGCGGGTCAGCACCGTTTTCAAACCTGCGGCAACCGTCTCTTGACTTCGTTTCATCATCACGCAAAGTACCGGCGCTCTTATCGGCAAACACTTTCACGCACACAATGAAAATTCTGGTTTCAGGTTCGACAGGTTTGATCGGCTCGGCGCTGGTGCCGCAACTCACCGGCGCGGGCCATTTCGTCGTCCGCCTCGTCCGGAGCAATCCGGACCGCGAACGCGGCGACATCCTTTGGGATCCGGTCTCCGCGAAAATCGAGCGCGCAAAACTTGAGAAGCTCGATGCCGTCGTCCATCTCGGCGGCGAATCCATCGCGGGGCTTTGGACGAAGGCGAAGCGCGAGCAAATTTACACCAGCCGCGTCGGCTCGACGGAGTTTCTCGTGCAGACGCTCGCCGGCCTCAGCAGCAAGCCGAAGGTCTTGCTCTGCGCCTCCGGCACCGGATTCTACGGCTCGCGCGGCGACGAGTGGCTTCAGGAAACTTCGCCCGCCGGCACAGGCTGGCTCGCCTCGCTCACGCAGGAATGGGAGGCGGCCACCGCGACGGCGGCGAACGCCGGCATCCGCGTAGTCCGCGCGCGCCTGGGTGCCGTGCTCAGTCCCAAGGGCGGCATCCTTGCAGCAATGCTAAAATCTTTCAGGCGCGGCCTCGGCGGAACGCTCGGCAGCGGGCGGCAATATCAGAGCTGGATTTGCATAACCGATCTCGTGCCCGCGCTGCAATTCGCCATCGAAAAAGAAAACCTCCATGGCCCGGTTAATTTTGTTTCGCCCGACCCGGTGACGAACCGGGTTTTCACGAAGACGCTCGCGAAGGTTCTGGACCGGCCGGCCCTGTTTCCGGTTCCCGCATTCGTTTTGAAAATGCTGCCGGGCCACATGGCGGAGGAGGCGATCCTCGCGAGCCAGCGCTGCCAGCCGGCCAGGCTCATCCAAAACGGTTTCAAGTTCGATTATGCCGACCTTGAGCAGGCGCTGCGGCATCTTCTCGCAGGCGCGATATGAGCCGCGCCGCCCGCCGGTTTGCCGCGATCGCCGCGTTTCTCGGCCTCGCCGCCGTGATCCTCGGCGCCTTCGGCACGCACGCGCTCAAATCGCGGCTCGATCCGGCGCAGCTGGCCGTCTTCGATACCGGCGTGCGTTATCAGATGTATCACGCCCTTGCCTTGCTGGTCCTCGCGCTGCTGATTGATCGCGTTCCGTCCCGCGGCCTCACGGCGGCGGGATGCCTTTTCTCGACGGGCATCATCTTGTTCTCCGGATCGCTCTGTCTGCTGGCGACCGTTCACTGGCACTGGCTCGGTCCCGTCACGCCGCTCGGCGGACTATGTTTCATGGCGGGCTGGCTGACGCTCGGCATTTCGCTGCTGCGGGCGCGGCCATGAAAAAAAATACGGGCGATTTTTTTGCCGTCTGTCCGCCGGGACTCGAATTCTGGCTGGCCGACGAGCTGCGCGAACTCGGATTGAAGCCGCACATCGAGGAAGGCGGCTGCACGTTCGACGGCGAATGGACCGAACTGTATCGCGCAAATCTCGGTCTGCGCATCGCATCGCGCGTGCTCGTGCGCGCCGCGGAATTTCACGCCGGGCATTTTGCCGATCTCGAAAAACGCACCGCCGCGCTTCCGTGGCCGAAGCTGCTGCCGCAAGGCTGCGCGGTCCGCGTTGAAGCGGTCTGCTACCGCTCGCGCCTCTATCACGAAAACGCCGTTGCCGAGCGAATCGAAAAAATCCTCGCTCACCAGATCGGCGCCCGACCGGCCACGGGCGAAGAAATCGGACATCTTGTTCTCGCGCGAATCGTCGCGAACGAGTGCGTGCTGAGCATCGACAGCTCGGGCGAGCTGCTCCACAAGCGCGGCTACCGCCAGCAGCTCACGAAGGCATCGCTGCGCGAAACACTGGCCGCGGCAGCCATCGCATTCAGCGGATGGGACCGGAAAACAGCGCTGCTCGATCCGTTCTGCGGATCAGGAACCATCGCCATCGAGGCTGCGATGCTCGCGCGAAAAATGGTGCCGGGCCGTCACAGGAAATTTGCTTTTATGGACTGGCCGGATTTCGATGCGGACCTCTGGCGAAAAATACTGGCCGAAACCGACAAGAAAATTATTTCGAAATGCCCGCCGATTTTCGCGAGCGACCGCGACGCCGGTGCGATTGAAATCGCGAAGTCGAATGCGGAACGCGCAGGCGTCCTGGCGAACATCGAGATTTCGAAACGCGCGATCAAATCCGTCGAGACGCCGCCGGGGCCGCTTTATGTCGTGACGAATCCGCCCTACGGCCACCGGCTCGAAGGCGGCGGCGATCTGCGGAATCTTTATGCCGCACTCGGAAATTTTGTCCACGCGCACGCCGGGACGAACCTCACGTTCATCAGCAGCAATCCGCGCTGGACCGGCAACACCGGCTTGCGTTTCGAACTCGGACCGCGGCTCGCCGCCGGGAGCATCCCGATTCGACTCGCGCGCGCGCTGCCGACGCCGAAGCCGGACGACAAAAAGCTGGCGGCCGAGGCTCACAAATTCGGATCGCAGCACGATGATTTTCTGCTCGTGGTGGATGTCGAGAAACAGGAAGCCCGCGTCTGGCAAAACGGGCGCCAGGTCAAAACCTATGTCGTCTCCACCGCGCGGCGCGGCATGGGCAATATCGAGGACTCGTTCAAGACGCCGCCGGGATGGCACGAAATCGCGGAGAGGATTGGCGGCGACAAACCCGTCGGTTCCGTTTTCCGCGGGCGCGTCCACGCGGGCCGGATCATTCCGGAAAAGAATTGGAAATCATCGGGCGATGTCAGCGATTTTATTTTGTCGCGCGTGCTGTGGCTGCGCGGGCTGGAAGACGGCGTGAACCGCGGACGCGGAATTGATACGCACGAACGCTTCATCTATTTCCACGGCACGATTCACGAGGAGCTGCTCGGCAGGCCGTCGTCCGCCGGCTGCGTCCGCATGGCGAACCGCGACATCATCGAACTGTTCGATCTGATCGGCCCGCACCGCGCGCTGGTCTGGATCGGCTGAGCCGACCGTGGTTTCCAATCATTGGAAGTTTGCGCGACGGAATTCTCCAATGATTGGAAACTCTGCGCTGCGGCGCGCGGGCTATTTTGTTTCCGGGGGCGACTGCCACGCGCGGTCAACGGCTTCGTAGCCCTGCGGGTCGTGTTTCTTGAGTTCGTCGCGCGTGAACGGGAAGAAATCGTTCTTGCCGAAATAGGCCTCGGAAAGTTCCGCGAAATATTCCTTCTCGTCGGTCATGGCGTAGGCCTTCTTTTTTCCGCCGTGGATGTATTCGACGGCGTCGTAAATTCCGCCAGCCTTCGCGTGCCGGTAGGCCTCGCGGATGGGCGCGCAGCCGTCGCCGAGGACGATGAAATGATAGGCGTGCGCGAATTCGTGAATCACCATGCACGGCTGCGTGTCACGCGACCAGGCAATGAAATTCCGCGTGTTGTTGATCTCGACGTTGCGCGTTTTCTCCGGGTTGTAGTCGTGCGCAACGAGCCAGTCGCGCGACGGATGAAATTCCGCGCCGCCGTTCTTCTTCGCCTGCCATTCGAGCCAGATCCGCACGCCGCGCAGGGCCGCGACGGATTTCGATGGCAGAGCGTTGGTCAGATCGTCGAGTTGTTTTTTCAGTTCGCGCTTCGCCTCGACGAATTCGTTCGTGTGCGCGAGAACCTCGCGGTGGACCAGAACCTGAAAGCCGTCAATTTCAAGCGTTGTGTAGGCCGAGGTCGGTTCAAACGCGCGCGCGGCGGACGAGAAATTCAGCCACAGCAGGCACGCCGCGGCGCACACACGCAAGTTTCTCCACAGCCAGGAATGTTCAGAAGAACTCATGAGCAAACCAGCGGCGTCAGGCGAAGTGCGTCAAAAAATGCGCGAGGTGCGGGCTGAAAAGTTCCGGCTCGATCAGAAATGAATCGTGGCCTTTGTCGGTGTGAACCGTCAAATGCTGGTGCGGTACGCCGGCCTTGCGAAGTTCGCGGCAGGTCTGATTTTGCTGTTCGGGCGCGAAGCAGGCGTCGTCCTGAATCGTGAAGACGAGGTAACGCTGCTGCGTGCATTTCGCGAATATTTCTTCGTAGGATTTGCTGCCGGTGTCCTTGAGCAGGTCGAATCGCTGCCACGCATCCACGATGCGCAGATACGTGTTCGCGTCGAACCGCTTCACAAATTTCAGGCCTTGGTTGCGCATGTAGGATTCGACCGGATGGCTCATCCAATACCACTTGTCTTTGTCTTCTTCGGGCCGCACTACAAGGCCGCGCGCGCGCTCCGCCATCTGCCCGAGCGACACGAAGGTCTTGTGCGAAATCATTCGCGCGAGCGTGAGGCCGCGGTCGGGGCGATGGCCGGTGCCGTAATAATGGCCGCCGGAGAAAAAGCGGTCCTCTTCGATGGCGCAGATCTGTTCGTAGTTCGAAATCCGCTGCTGGATCGCCACCTCGATGCCGCTCGCAATCGGCACGACGAGTTTCACGCGCTGCGGATAGCGGACGGCAAGATTGATTGAGCACATGCCGCCAAGCGATGTGCCGATGGTCGCGTGAAGTTTCTCGATGCCGAGATGGTCGAGCAGCCGGATTTGCGAATTCACGATGTCGCCAAACATCACCGTCGGGAAATTCCGGCCGTACGGTTTTTTCGTCCGCGGATTTATCGAGACTGGGCCGGACGAGCCGTAGCAGCCGCCGATGTAATTCGCGCAAACGACAAAAAAACGGTCCGTGTCCAGCGCCTTGCCCGGCCCGATGTAGTCGTCCCACCAGCCGAGATGATTTTCTTCTGTCCACAAACCATCAACGCCGGGAACGTGCTGGTTAATCCCCGCTGCGTGCTGGCTGCCGCTCAGGGCATGGAAAAGCAGGATTGCGTTGTCCCGCGCCGGCGAGAGCGTGCCGTAGGTTTCGTAGGCCAGCGTCACTGGCGACAGCTTCTCGCCCGATTGGAAAACGAACGGATTCTTCCGGCCGGCGAAGGTGAAGAACTGCGTCTTCACATCGCCGAGCGTGGAAGAAAGTGTGCGCTTTGAACTGGTGGATTTTTCTTTCATGCCTGTTTCTGCGATGCCGCGAGCGCCTGCTCGATGTCGGCGAGAATGTCATCGATGTTCTCGATGCCAATGGAGAGGCGCACGAGTTCCGGTGTGATTCCGCCGGCGCGCTGCTGGTCTTCGTTCATTTGCGAGTGCGTCGTCGTGGCCGGATGAATTGCGAGACTCTTCGCATCGCCAACATTGGCGAGATGCGAAAGGAGCTTGAGGCTGTTGATGAATCTCGCGCCGGCTTCCGCGCCGCCCTTGATGCCGAACACGACCATCGAGCCGCCCTTGCCGCGGAGATATTTCTGGTTCTTCGCAAATTCAGGATCGTCCTTCAGGCCGGGGAATCGAACCCACTCGACGAGTTTGTGATGCTTGAGGCATTGCGCGACGTCGAGCGCGTTCTGGCAGTGGCGTTCCATCCGCAGCGGCAGTGTTTCGATGCCTTGCAGGAAGAACCACGAATTGTCAGGCGCGATGCATGCGCCGAGGTTGCGCAGTGGCACCGTTCTCATGCGAAGGATGTATGCCAGCGGCGCGAGCGGCGCGGGCAGGTCGTGTCCCCAGCGCAGACCGTGATACGAAGTGTCGGGCGCGTCGAAGAGCGGGTGCCTGCCGGCGCTCCATTTGAATTTGCCGGAATCCACAACGATGCCGCCGATGCCGATGCCGTGGCCGCCGAACCATTTTGTCAGCGAATGAACGACGATGTCCGCGCCGAACGAAATCGGCTGCGTGAGATACGGCGTCGAGAATGTCGAATCCACGATCAGCGGAATTCCCGCTGCGTGCGCGATCTTGGCGCTGGCTTCGAGGTCGGTGACTTCGAGGGCGGGATTTGAAACGGATTCGACGAACAGGGCGCGGGTCTTCGCATCAATCGCCTTCGCGAAATTCTCGGGTGCCTGCGAGTCCACGAATTTCACGGTGATTCCGAGCGCGGGCAGGATGTCGTTAAACTGCGTGTAGGTGCCGCCATAGAGGTTTCGCGCGGAGACGATGTTGTCGCCGGCCTGCGCGAGGTTGATGACCGCGTAAAAGATCGCCGAGGTTCCCGACGCGACGCCGAGGCCGCCCATTTCCGGCGCGCCTTCGAGCAGGGCGACGCGCTTTTCGAGCACGTCGGTTGTCGGGTTCTGAAGTCGCGTGTAGATGTTGCCGAGTTCTTTCAGCGCGAAAAGATTCGCAGCGTGCTCGGTGCTTTTGAACACGTAGGATGACGTCCGATAGACCGGTACCGCGCGCGACAATGTCGTCGGGTCCGGCTGGGTTCCGCCGTGAAGGCACAGGGTTTCGAGTTTCATTTTCGTTTTGCTCCATTCATTCGACCAACAAAAAACCCCGCGCATATTTTTGCGAGGGGTTTCCGCTTGCCGCGCGCGCGGCCACATCGCTCCCCATCGCCGGGGCTGGCATTGGCACCTTTTCTTGCAGGTTGCCGGGCGGTCCGCGGGCCAGTTCCCTCGCGCCTCTCTCGATATTTCATCGATTTCGCGCTCCTTTTCGAAACGCGGGCGCAAACATACGCGCGTCTTTTGCGCGGTCAACCGCAAATCCGTGACCGGCCGCGCCCGCCGGTAAATGCGATTTTCACTTGCGCGACTTGCTGGCCGATTGTACAGAGTATGCCTTCGTTGACCGGGTCGGGAACGTTCATATGCGCGCTGCCGAGGTGGCGACAAGGGAGAGCGTTGTCCTGAGTTTCCAATGATTGGAAATGGGGTTGCGAGGTTTCTCCAATGATTGGAATGTGGCGCCCGCGCGGTTGCGGTCGTGGTTGATGCATGGTGGAAGGAGCAGTCAGTGAGCAAAAAATTGACGGATGACGAGAAGAAGCAAATTTATGACGAGATTCACCGCTTTCTCGCCGAAGAGTTGGAAATTCCAACGGAAAAGATCAAGCCCGACTCGCGCGTGATTGACGACCTCGGCGGCGACTCGCTCATGTTTCTGGAACTTGTGGACGAATTCAAAAAGAAATACGACGTCGTCATCGAGATGCGCGTCATCGGCCAGTATTTCCAGAGCCATCCAGTTCACACCGTCGCGCAGATCGCGCAGGCCGTCTGCGACATTGTCGAAGGCGGCGACGCCCTGGTCGGCAACCCGCCGCAGCCCGCGCAGCCATGAACGCACCCGCCGGAAACCGGCGCGTTGTGATCACCGGCATCGGTATGGTCACATCGCTTGGAAAGGATACGAAATCATGTTGGGAGGCGCTTGTCGCTGGCCGTTCCGGCATCCGCACTATTCAGCGTTTCGACACCCGTGATTGTTCAGTGAAGATTGGCGGCGAACTGCCCGACGCCTACTACGAATTCGAAAACACCTCATTCCCGCGCCGGATGCGGAATCAGACCCTTTCCTCGACGCGGCTCGCCATGCTTTGCGCGAAAGAAGCGATTGAAGACGCAAACTTTCATCCGCAAGGCGCGGAGCTTGACCGCGTCAGCGTCGTCAGCGGCTGCAGCCAGCCCAACTATCAGGAAGGGCAGGACCCGCTGAAGCCCGACCTCGGAAATTATCTCATAATCCGCCAGATGGTGAACGCCGTCCCCGCGTGGATTTCAATCCAGCACGGCTTCAAAGGTGCGACCTTCAACGTCGCCACTGCCTGCGCTTCCGGATCGTTCGCCATCACCAGCGCCCTCGACCTCATCCGGTCCGGTCGCAGCGACGCCGCGATTGCCGTCGGCCTGGATCATCTGCTCAACTACGAAACGATGATGGGATTCAGCGCGCTCATGGCCCTCGCAAATTGCAACGATCGCCCAACCGAAGCCATGCGCCCCTTCGATGCCGGCCGCACCGGCTTTGTCCTCGCCAACGGCGGCTGCGCGCTCCTGCTCGAAAGCGAAGAATCGGCGCAGCGCCGCGGCGCGCGCGCCTACGCGCAGCTCGCCGGCGCGGCCTATTGCTCCGAATCCCACAACATCGTCGCGCCCGAACCGACCGGCTCTCAGATGGCGCGCTCCATGACGCTCGCGATGGAAGACGCCGGGCTCGCCCCCGCCGACATCGGCTACATCAGCGCGCACGGAACTTCGACGATTCAAAACGACGCGGCCGAAACCGCCGCCACGAAAATCGCTTTCGGCGAACACGCGCGCAAACTTTGCATCAGCTCGCAAAAATCCATGACCGGCCACACCATCGGCGGAGCCGGCGCGATCGAATGCGGCGCCACCGCGCTGATTTTGCATCACCAGCTCGCGACGCCGACGATCAACCACCGCGAACGCGATCCGAACTGCGACCTCGACTATGTTCCGAATGTCGCCCGCCCGCTGCCGCAATTGAAAGCCGCGCTCTCAAATTCCTTCGGCTTCGGTGGCCACAACTGCACCCTCGCGCTCGCCCGCGCCTGACGCAGTTCGCAGAAAAATCACGGTATCACTTCCGCAGTTTCCAATCATTGGAAGTTTGCGCGACCGCAATTTCCAATCATTGGAAGTCAACCGACAACCAGATTCACGAGCTTGCCGGGAACGACTATTTCTTTGCGGATTGTTTTGCCCGCCAGATGCGGCTGAACTGACGATTCTGTTTTTACGGCTTCGAGGATTTCATCCTGAGATGCGTTTACCGCAACGCTGATTTTGCCGCGAAGTTTTCCGTTCACCTGAACGACGATTTCAATCGTATCGGCGACGAGCAACTTCGGATCGAACGCAGGCCACAGTTCGTACGCCAGCGATTTTGTGTGACCGAGTTTTTGCCACAACTCCTCCGCAATGTGCGGTGAGAATGGCGCGAGCAGCATCAGGAATTTTTCGAGCACTTCGCGCGGACGTTTTTCCCATCCGGTCGCGGCGTTCACAAATTCCATCATCGCCGAAATCGCCGTGTTGAAACCGAGCGATTCGATGTCCTCGCCGACTTTCTTGATCGTCGCGTGAAGAATTTTCAGTTGCTCATTCGTCGCCGGTTCGTTGACGAGAGCCGGCAGAAGCTCGCCGGTTTCGTCGTTGCAGACGAGGCGAAATACGCGATTCAGAAATCGATGAACGCCTTCGACGCCGCGCATGGACCACGGCTTCACCGCTTCGAGCGGGCCCATGAACATTTCATAAAGCCGCAACGAATCCGCGCCGTATTCGCGAATCACGAGGTCGGGATTGATCACGTTACCGCGCGACTTCGACATTTTCTGGTTGTCCTCGCCGAGGATCATTCCCTGGTTCACGAGTTTCTGAAACGGCTCCTTCGTCGAGACAAAGCCGGCGTCGAAAAGGACCTTGTGCCAGAAGCGCGCGTAAAGCAAATGCAGCACCGCGTGCTCCGCGCCGCCGACGTAAAGATCAACCGGCATGAAATATTTTTCGAGCGTGCGATCCACCGGCGCTGCGGAATTTTTCGGATCGATGAAACGCAAATAATACCAGCACGAGCCGGCCCACTGCGGCATCGTGTTTGTCTCTCGCGTCGCAGGGCCGCCGCACTTCGGACATTTTGCCTTCAGCCATTCCGTCGCTTTCGCGAGCGGCGGCTCGCCGCTTTCCGGCGGACGATAATCGGAAACTTCCGGCAGTTTGATCGGCAGTTCATTTTCCGAAACCGGCTGCGGTCCGCATTTCTCGCAGAGCACAACCGGAATCGGCTCGCCCCAGTAGCGCTGGCGCGAAAACAGCCAGTCGCGCAATTTGTAATTCACCTTCGCCTTGCCGAGATTCTTTTCTTCGAGCCACGCGCTGATTTTCTTTTTCGCGTCCGGCGTGTGAAGACCAGTGATGAATCCCGAATTCACGGAAACGCCATCGCCAACGAATCCGATGGACTCGACGCCCTTCGGCGCCTGCACAACCTGCTTGATCGGCAGATTGAACTTCGCCGCGAATTCCAGATCGCGATCATCGTGCGCGGGCACGGCCATGATCGCGCCGGTGCCGTAGCTCGCGAGAACGTAGTCGGCAATCCAGATCGGGATTTTTTCGTCGTTCACCGGATTGATCGCAAGCGCGCCGGTGAAGACGCCGGTTTTTTCTTTCTGCAATTCGGTCCGTTCAAGATCGCTCTTTGCGGTCGCAGCTTTTTTGTATGCGTTCACCGCATCGCGATGTTCAGCCGTCGTGATTTGATCAACTAGCGCGTGCTCCGGCGAGAGGACCATGTACGTCGCGCCGAACAGCGTGTCGGGCCGCGTCGTGAAAACGGTGATCTGAGATTTGAGACTACAAATTTCAAATTGCACTTCCGCGCCTTCGGATTTCCCGATCCAATTCCGCTGCATTTCCTTGATGCTTTCCGGCCAGTCGAGGCCGTCGAGATCGGAGAGCAACCGCTCGGCGTACGCGGTGATTTTCAGCATCCACTGCCGCATCGGCCGGCGCACGACATCGGTGTGACCTTTGCGGTCGCACTTGCCGTCTTTGACTTCTTCGTTCGCGAGAACAGCCTTGCAGCCGTTGCACCACCAGACCGGCATCGAGGCTTCGTAGGCGAGACCACGCTTGAAAAGCTGCAAGAAAATCCACTGCGTCCAGCGATAGTAATCCTCGTCCGTCGTCGCGATCTCGCGGTCCCAATCGTACGAAAATCCGATCGCCTGCAACTGCTCGCGAAAACGGCCGATGTTCTTGTTCGTCGTCTCGCGCGGATGCGTGCCGGTCTCGATTGCGTACTGCTCGGCCGGCAGGCCGAACGAATCCCAGCCCATCGGATGCAAAACGTTGAAGCCTTTCATCCGCTTGTATCGGCAGACGATGTCCGTGGCCGTGTAGCCCTCCGGATGCCCGACGTGCAGGCCCGCGCCGCTCGGATACGGAAACATGTCGAGCGCGTAAAACTTCGGGCGCATGGCGTCCGGTTGCGACGGCGTGCGGAAAGTTTTTTCCGCCAGCCATCGCGCCTGCCACTTTTTTTCGATTTCACCAAACGGATACGCAGCCATCGCACACCTCGCAAAAGGCCGCAGATACTATCGGCCGTGCCCCAACTCTCAAGCCCCATGTCCCGGCCCCCATTTCGCGTGACGCAGGCGAAAATTCCGCGGTGATGTATCGTGAACCGTCGCGGACGCGCCTCGCGGCGGAAATCCTGCCGGCCCGGCGGCCGCGCACGGAAGGCAAAAATCAATGAGGAGAACGACATCATGATCAGAATCGCAATCATTGTTGGCAGCACGCGCCCCGGCCGCAAGGCCGAGGCGGTCGCCCGCTGGGTTCACGGCATCGCTTCAAAACGCAGCGACGCGGAATTCGAGGTGGTGGACATCAAGGACTTCAACCTGCCGCTGCTCGACGAGGCTGCGCCGCCCATGATGGGCCAGTACATCCAGCCGCACACGAAGGCCTGGGCCGCGAAGATCGCCGCCTTCGACGCGTACATCTTCGTCACGCCCGAATACAACCACGGCACCTCCGGCGCGCTCAAAAACGCGCTCGATTACCTCTATCGCGAATGGAACAACAAGGCCGCCGGCTTCGTCGCCTATGGCAGCGCCGGCGGCGTGCGCGCCGTCGAGCAGCTCAGGCTGTCGCTGGGCGAACTGATGATGGCCGATGTCCGCCAGCAGGTCGCCCTCTCGCTCTTCACCGACTTCGAAAACTTCACCACCTTCAAGCCGGCCGCCTCGCACGAAAAATCCGTCAACACCATGATTGACCAGGTCATCGCCTGGGGCGGCGCGCTCAAAACGCTGCGCAAGGCCTGACCGCGGCGATCGCGCAAAGTTCCAATGATTGGAAAAAGCCGTCGCGCAAGTTTCCAATCATTGGAAGAAATCAGACGCGGCGCCGCGGCGGTGCGGGCGGCGCTGACGGCTGAGCCCGCTTGGAGAAACAGCGGAGATGTGCGAAAGTTTCCGGCCATGAAAAAGACGCCAGAAGCATTCTTGAAATCATGCGATCCGAAACTTGCGAAGGCCATCGGCGGCGAGCCGTTCAAGGCCTATCGCAATTCCGATATTTATATGGATCTGATCGAGTCCATCATGTCGCAGCAGCTTTCGGTGAAGGCGGCGGCGACGATCTTCGGCCGGTTTCTTGATCTTTTCCCGAAGCGCTATCCGGAGCCGATGCTCGTGCTGGAACTGCCGGACGCGGAGTTTCGCGGCGCCGGGGTGTCGCGGCAGAAGGCGGGCTATCTGAAAAACGTCGCGCTCTTCGCGGTGGAAAATAATCTCAGCCTCGACGCCTTGAAGAAACTGGGCGATGACGAAATCATCGCGCTGCTCACGCAGATCAAGGGCGTGGGCCGGTGGACGGTGGAAATGCTGCTGATGTTTCCGCTGGGCCGGCCGGACGTTTTCCCCGCCGACGATCTCGGAATCCAGATCGCGATGAAAAAACTTTACGGCCTGCGCGCAAAAGGTTCGCCGCTCCGCAAACGAATGTTCGCCATCGCGGAAAAATGGCGGCCCCACCGCACGCTGGCGTGCAAATATCTCTGGCGCTGGCGGCGCGCCGCCGTCTCATAGATTCTTCAGCAGCGCGCTCATGTCCTCGTCGCCGCCGCCCTTCTGCGCGGCGAGGCCGAGCCGCTCGATCATGACGCGGGCCAGCGGCAGCGGCAGCGAAGCGGTGGCATCGGCAAGCTTCATGTCCTTGAGCATGTGCTTCACGGAAAACTGCGGCGCGAAATCGCCCGTGCGGAGTTTCGCCTCCTTGAGCGTGTAGAGCGGCGACCACGCCACGTTCGGCCGCAGCGCCGTAAAATATGTTTCGTCGGAAATTCCCGCCTTCCGCGCCCACGCCAGCCCTTCGCAGAGCGCTTCGAGTTGCGCGGCGATCTGCAGGTTGCAACTAAGTTTCATCACCGTCGCCTGCTCGATACTGCCGAGGACGAATCGCTCCTGCGACAGGCGGGCGAGCACCGGCACGGCGCGAATGATGTCGGCAGCATCTCCGCCAACGAAGAAAACCGTCTTCCGCTGTTCCGCCGCCGGCTTGCTGCCGGTGAACGGCGACTCGACATAGGCCGCGCCGCTCGCCCGCACCATCGCCGCAAACTTGCTGCTACTTTTCGGATCAATCGTGCTGCTTTGAATCACAAGATGCCGCGAGGTCAGTCGCGGCAGGATCGCCTCGATCACGGATTGCACCGCGGGCGGGTCCGCCACGACGATGATCAGCCGTTCTGCGGCGTCCGCGACTTCCGCGGGCGTTTTCTTCCACTTCGGAAAATCGGGTTGCGGCGTGCGATTCCACACGCCGCGGAGCAAACCGTCTGCGTGAAGATGCCTGGCCCACGCCGAGCCGATGATGCCAAGACCGAGTACGCCAACCGTGATTTCTTCCTTCATTTCTTCCCCTGACCTTTCGCACCCTATAACTACAGCCAATAAGGCTTCCGTCAATAGCGGACAGAGTGTTCAATTTTGAACACAAGTCTGTTCATTTTTGAACACCTCCTTTCGGTCCTTGGACGGGGCGGATAAGGCGCTAACAATTATTTTGTTCTGACAAGGCGCAGGGCCGGCCGATCATTTTTCCGGCGTATTTCAAGGTGTAAGTCGAATCTCGCTCCGACTAAGTCTGCCGCCAAGTGTCACCGCCGCATGGCCTAGACCCCCAAAATTGGCACGCTCCTT
>CAIVKH010000367.1 GCA_903906425.1 uncultured bacterium | reverse complement strand
GGGATGGCAGCGCCAGGTGCAAAGTGATCCTCGAGACTTCGTTGTTGACCAACGAAGAGAAGGCGCGCGCGTGCGAGCTGGCCGTCAAAGCCCACGCCGACTTCGTAAAAACGTCAACCGGGTTCAGCACGGGAGGCGCGACAGTGGAAGACATTTCGTTGATGAGCCGCATTGTGCGGGACAGGGGGCTTGGCGTGAAGGCGTCCGGTGGCGTGCGCTCGCTGGCGGATCTTCGCCGGATGGTGCAGGCGGGCGCGACGCGCATAGGAACCAGCAGCGGCATCAAGATCCTGCAGGAAGCCGCCGGACAATCAGTGACTTCAGACGGTGCAAAATACTAGGCATGAAAGGATGATAAAAGATCATGGCAGACTTACGCTCATACATTTTTCTCGATAAACTCCAACCGCAGGTCGCGTCGTTTTTCGCGACTGTTTCGCAAGGGTTCCTCCCTATCGCCGGTCAGGCCTCGCTGTTTGTCGAGATCTCGCCGGGCATGGAAATCAATTTCGTCACCGATGTGGCGCTCAAATCCACTAAGGTCACGCCTGGCATGCAGATTATCGAACGCCTCTACGGCATGCTGGAAATTCATTCCGAATCGCAGGCTGATGTCCGCCAGGCCGGCGATGCCATCCTCAGTTCGCTTAAATTGAAGGAAGAGGGACGCTACAAGCCGGTGATCTACAGCAACAGCGTCATCCGCCGCATCGACGACTATCATACGATGCTTATCAACCGTACTCGGCACGGCAATATGATCCTGCCCGGCCACACTCTCTTCACCATGGAATGCGCGCCAGCCGCCTACGCGGCCTTTGCTGCGAATGAAGCGGAGAAGGCCGCCGAGATCAACATCCTGGAAATTCGCGCCTTCGGCAGTTTCGGCCGTATTTACTTGGGCGGTGAAGAGAAAGATATCGACGTGGCCGCCAAAGCTGCCGAGGCCGCCATCCACAGTATCACCGGTCGCGAGATGAAAAGTGGCGGCGGCTAATTAAATTTCAACGACAACAATTCCCAATCATAAACAATGTTAGGAGATATATAATATGGCAGATGCATTAGGCTTACTCGAAACCCGGTCCTTCTCCGCTATGGTGGAAGGCGCGGACGCAATGGTTAAGGCCGCCAAGGTCGAACTCGTCAGCTTTGAGAAGACCGGCGGCGGTTACGTCACCGCGGTCATTCGTGGCGACGTCGCCGCGGTCAAGGCTGCTACCGATGCCGGCCGCACCGCCGCCAGCCGCGTTGGCGAACTCGTCGCGGTCCACGTCATCGCTCGCCCGCACCAGAATGTGGACGATGTGATGCCGCTTGGTCGGGGCGCCAAAGCCATCAAGAAATAACGCAATTTTCATTGCCGGGTCGGGCCGGGTGGTCTGTCCCGGCAGGAGGCGTTTATGAATCTAGGCAAAGTTGCCGGCACGCTTGTTGCCACGCGCAAGGAAACCAGTATGGACGGTCTCAAGTTCATGCTTGTTAAACACGTCGACACCGAAGGCAGGGAAACTGGCGGCCAGGTCGTGGCGGTTGATGCGGTCGGAGTGGGCCCGGGCGAACTTGTCCTGGTGGCCACAGGTAGTTCCGCCCGCCAAACTATCGTCACCCAAAACCGGCCCTGTGACGCGGTCATCATGGCTATCGTTGACACGTGGGAAATCGGCGGCGTCGAAAAATACCGGAAGGATTAACCCATCATGGCTGGCCTTACTGAGCAGGAGATTGAACTTATTGCCCAGCGCATCGTGGCCGACTTGGCTGGCCGCGGCGGCGCCGAGGGCAAAGAGAAACCGGCCGGACCTTCGATGGCCGGTGAGCTTGGCATTTTTGACAGCATTGACGAAGCCGTTCGGGCTGCCGGCGCCGCGTTTCGCCAGTACGACGACATGGGGTTGACGAAACGCAATTCAATCGTCGCCGCGATTCGGAGCGCGATGCGGGAGCATGGTAATGCCCTGGCCCGCGAAGCTCATGAAGAGACCGGTCTGGGCCGCTATGAAGACAAGGTTCTCAAGAACCAGCTTGTCACCGAGAAAACCCCTGGCACCGAAGACCTGCAGCCGAACGGTCATTTTGGGGATTAAACGGATTGGTCCGCGATGTTCCCAGATTTGTTCCCCCGTAACGATCCCATGCCCGGACAATCTCTTCGTCCAGGG